>NZ_JACSJN010000003.1:0-300000 GCF_018617135.1 Exiguobacterium sp. s163 | reverse complement strand
TCCCCTGAATTTTCCCATGCAAGTCTCGAATAGGTATTCCGATACCCTTGATGGACAGGAATGTATAAGCACGTTTTGACACATCTCCTTTTTTCTTATAGAACCCCGGAACACCTTTCAACATGTGTTGGTCATATCCGTATTCGTCCTCCAAAGCCTGAAGGAAATGCTTGAGATACCGACTACTTCGTGAAGGTATGCTGAAATACCCCACTTTCTCGATTTCTTCATCCGTCAACAAGCGCTCTTGCTTCAAGTGTTCTAAATGTTTCGTCGAAAGTTTTTTGCCACTTCCTTCGATGACACTCTCCCCTTGAGAAAAGATATCGAGAACATTGGAGATGACATCCTGTTCAGCACGATGGTCTTCAACGCTATTTTTCCAAAGATTGTCGTATGAACGAACAATTTTCGTTGTTTCTTCTTTAAAAGTTGAACCACTATTGTACAGTGCCACTTGTTCCTCTGTCACAATGCCGTAAATCAACGCTATCTTGAATACCGCTTCAGGGAATCCGATACCTTCTGTTTCTCGGACGAACTTGATTGCATCCCCTTGCTCCCCACAAGACCAACAATAGTATTTTCGTTTTCGGTCAATGACCGAGAAAGAACCTGGAGTCCGGTCATTATGGAAAGGACAAAGACCTGGTTGCAATTCGTAAACATTTAGAATCAAATCCCGAATCGATATATTCCTTACATTCTCTAAGACTTCTTGAAAAAAAGACTCTCGTGTTTCTTGCATCTGTATCACTCCCCTACCGGACTTTTTTATTTCATTATATTTATTTTTTTGACTATAGTCAATAAACATGCGCTTTTGGAGATAAAAAAAGACCCTCTAAGGGGTCTTAGGCTGTCATAAAAAGTTTAAATACCTTTTCTTGAACGACGGTTCTTATGACATTCTTATCAATATTTCGAATCTTTTTCTGATATGCCTTTTCAAGGGGCTCAATGATACTATCATAAGCCGCCATGAACTCATCCATATCGACTCGTTTGAGACGTGCGGTTTCCTGATTGTGAATCAGGTCGTCAATCCCTTTTCCGTATGATTCATCCCACATCGCATTGTAAAATTTGATATGAGGAAAAGCTTCTTTGATTTGATTGACCAATTTCTTTAGATGTAGATAGACATTCACATTCTCCACCATATCGGCATCGTGTGCGACGAAGATATATTTTATTTCGCCCTGTTTCTTCTCGATGCCATTCAATTCTTCTACAATCTCCTGAAAATTGCCTACTCCTTGCAATGAGATGGCAGTTGAACCAAAATGTTTGGAAATAGCTATTGATTTAAAAATGCCTTCCGTGATAAACACCACATTGTTGAATCGTTCCCCATTAGAATAAGTCGTATGAAGAGGTGCTCCTGCAGGCGTCCCATGCTTGTAAATGTTTTTATGTTGAGCATATGTCGAAGAAAACCAGGTGTAGCGCTTTTGGTCTTTATCGACATCATCTTGACGGATTTGAATTCCTACAACCTGTCCATGGCTATTTCTAACAGGAATGCCTATTCCTTTTTTGTTTGTGAATACATAAAGGTATTTTTTTTGCCCATTTTTCATTTCACCATAATGGTCTGCAGTAACAAAACCCGGGACATGTTTGAGCTCTTGACTGTCCAACCCTCTCTCAGCCATCGTTTTATAGAAGCGGAGCAAGAAATCCTGAGACGCTTCTGGAAATGTGAAAAATCCCCCGACTTGAATCTCTTCGTCTGACAGTCCTCTCCCTTTTAAAATCTCTTGATGAGCATCAGATAATGTACACGTATCCATGAACGCCGAAAACAGACCATCTAAAACCTCAACAGACGCCTTATCGACGACATCATCCGATTTAGCCCTCGCTTTTCGTTCAACCGGTCTTACCTTTGTATCACCAGAGACCCCTTCGAAATACGCTTCTGCTTGAGATTTTGTGACAATATTGTGCATGTAAGCTATCTTCATGACGGCTTCCTTATACTCAATCTTTTCCATTTCCATCACAAAGCGAATCCCGTTCCCACCTTCTCCGCAAGAAAAGCACTTATAGATATTCATCTCATCATTCAATTTGAATGACCCGAAACTCTCATCGGCATGGAATGGGCAATGCGCATCATTATCCGAATAAGGGTTCCGCTTGACTGTCACGTACTCTTCTACTATATCGGTGATGCTAATTTTCTTGACTTCTTCCAATACACTTTTGAAAAATGTAGCCTTTTTCTTCATGTTTGAGTTCGACTCCTTCAGGAATAATTCCATTAAAATAAAATGTAGTCACCTACGCCAATAATTTTCTATCTCTCATACTATGCAGAGAATGTACAATACATGAAACAAAAAAAAGAGAGACATAATGTCTCTCTTGAAATGTTTGTTTAGAACGGGAGGTCATCATCAGCAGGTGCTGAAGCTGAAGCCGGAACCGTTTCCGCTGTTTTTTTCGGGGCATCCGCACCATCATTTGGATAGCGAACAACCTTGAAGTCTCGTGCGACGATTTTGAGGCGTTTTTTGCCATCAAACTCTTCGACTTTAAAGAATCCAGAGATACCGACTAGACAGTTTTTGCGAACGCCTGCCGTTTTGATACGTCCTGAAAGTTGTTCCCAAGCCGCAACGTCTAGGAATACCGCTCCGTCTTCAGTGACAGGGGCTTCAGTACCTAAAGCGTAATTAAATTCTTTCGCACGGTTGTGTGTGACGATTTGGAAGTTCGTAACAGGTTTTTCACCGGTACCATCTCGCAAATCTCCAGTTACCCAACCTTCAACGTAACCGACTGCAGTTCCCTCTTCTTGTCCTTTAAACAAACTTCCGAATGTGAATCTCTTTTTTTCCATAACTTTCATCTCCCTTTGAAGTAAATTCTTTTTGGTTTAAGAATACCTTTTGTCCTTGCTTACTCTCATTATAGATAGCGTTGACAAAAGTATTCTCGTTAGTCTATTAAACTTATTGAAGAAATAATCATTGCTCAGTGTTGACCCTGCTCAAGTTCGGCGATTTCTTGCCACCCTTGGTCAATTTCTTTTTGTAGAGCATTCTTTTGAATTTCGTCTGTCGATTGATTCAATTCATTCTCTAGTGCGTAGAGCATCGTCTTCTTCTCTTGAATTTCGACTTGCTTCATATTTTCAAAGCTCGTGACGGCGATTACCGACTTCGTTGCATCATCATATTCCAATACAGCCAAACCATCCTCCACTTGATAGATGGCTCCCATCTTTTTCACGTCCCCATCAGCCAAAAGGATTTCTTTGACCGGTTCCTCGTATCCATGCTTTGCAAGTTCGTCTTTGTAATCCTTTAGAAACTTTTCTCCGGTGAACAATGTTGAAACATCATATACACTCAATTTCTTCTTGTCCCCTGATTCAGTCTTATATTCCGCCTCTACCTGTGAAGGTTCTTTGTCCGGGGCGACCACGGCATCCTTGTCCCCGCAACCTGCAAGGACAAGAAGTGGCGACATCAGTAACACGCTCAATGTTTTCACTTTCATTTTGTATCGTCTCCTTTCTCAATGATGACAGGCATTGCATACTCGACATCATATGGAATATCGTGTTCGACACGCTGAGTCTTCAAGTCATAGACCTTCAAGCCGGTAGGCGATTGCATGTAGATATAATCTTTATCGACAACATGGTTCGTCGATTTGTACTCCATCTCATTTGCCTCTATCGGGATTCGCAACGTCAAATCATCTTTTTCTAAACGATTATCTCGGATTCCGTATCGAACAAATTCATAAGATGGCGTATCCCCATTGACACTGTGTCCGACAAGAATGAAATCTTCCCCATCATCGTTTGTAAGCATGAGTGAGTTCGTAGCACCTGTCTTTTGTAGACTTTCAATGTCCATCGTTTCGGAATTGACATAGAGTACGATGTTTTCACCCTTGTCCTGACCGAATTTGCTGTGAACAACGATATTTCCATCTGACTCCTGCATCGATGTCAACGTCTCGCCTACTTCAATCTTCGATGCCACCCCGTTCGAGACTTTTACGATTTCATTCTCAGTGAGGTAAAAGACACTTTCGTTCTGAATCAAAATATCTTTCAGAACCGGAATGTCGTCGATGGTTGTCTTTGCGCCAGATGCAATGTCCGAGATGGACAATGTCTTCAATTTATCATCATAGACAGCAAGTGTTTTTCCATCAGTACTGAATTGATTTGGCGTGTTCCCTGCAAATCCGCTTGCGAGAACTTTGGATGATAGTTCACCGGATTCCTCTTGAACCTGATATAACGTATCCCCATCGAATGCAAATAACTTCTCATGGTCTGTAGAAGCCTTGTATGCCATTGGTTTACTTGTAATCGATGGCAATTGACCGACTAGTTCGCCGTTCTCGACTCGCACCAAGTCGAACCCACCATCCGATTTCGCCATAATCGAATAGTCCGCCAAATAATTGACAGCTTCTTTCGTCTCTGAAAATGGAGAGTCTTCACTGACGACCAACCATAGTCCCCCTGAAACGAGTGCGGTGACCAAGAGCGAACCTCCGACCCAAATCTTCCCTCGATGCTTTTGCATCGTATATTTCCAATGATTCGACATATTCTCAACTCCTTTTCTTTTGTTCTATCGCTTCATAATGTTTTCGGAGAGCTGTCAATGAGATTCCGACAGCATCCGCTTCATGATTGTTTTTAACCACTACTCCGCTCTTTTGTGCAATCTCCTCGATGCGTTTGACGACATCATCTTTCGATGCTCGTCCATTTCCGGTGCAAATCTTTTTTACTGTACCTGGCGTGTAATCTGCAACGGGTAGTTGATGTATCCCACCCAAGAGGTAAATTGCTCCGGACACCATCTGAGTTCTCATAATGGAAGCAGACCTGTTTCTTCCTGTGGTCTTTTCCACAGGATTGAAAAACAATTTCTCTAACCCAATCACATCAACATTGTATGAATGTATCAATTTATTTATGAATTCAAAGATTTGAAAGATACGTATAGCGTCGCTGTTTGAGGCATACGTTCTAAATACTCCTGAATGAAGAAGAACTTCGTCGCCGATATCATTCAACGTTGTGAGTCCAAACCCCACATTTGCAATCCCTTGGTCAATCCCTAGCGCTACGATTGAATTAACCTCAGAATCATTGTTCATTTATACATATCCGTTCTGTTTCATTTTTTCAGCAATCGCACCGCTTACGACTTCATCTAGGATAGAGGTTATCAAGGATTTCATTGTCGGTGATTCTTGAATCATTTGTTCAATCGAGATATATCCACTGTTCAATCCTAATGTGAGTTCTTCCTTGATTGCTTCATATCGTTCATCGTTCAATAAGAAGTCTCTAAAACGAAAATCATCTTTCCACATATGCCAGTTTTCATCATCTTTCAATTCTTCAGAAGTTAAATCATTCATGATGATTCCGAACCACGTACTGACCAACATCCGAGCATAATACGGGATATGATTCTTCGATGTCGTGATATAAACCTCCTGTTTCGTCCAGGTCACATCTCCCTTCCCCTCCATAAGCAATAGTCTTGATACGATACGTCGAATAATGTCTTGGTTCTCTGAATGAATAGTGATTCGATTATAATTTTCTTGTCGTAACATTTTATCAACTCCTTTCATTGTTCTATCTGTATGTGTAGTTTGCGACCCATTTCAACTGTCGCTGTTATATCTATCATAGTTTTATTTTTTGACAATAGTCAAATTTATTCGATTCAACTTCTGCTCTATGTGTAAGCAAAAAGACAGGTCTGATTGACCTGTCTCAATAACCCTTGCCATATGTCGCTATTTTAGTTCTGATGATGTCGGATAGTGGCAAGTCTATACCTGAATGGACGATTCTGTCCTCTTCGTCCGTCACCGGATGACACAACTGCACCTCATCATCAAGTCTTAGTTTCATTCCTGTAACGCCTTTGCTATTTCGTTTCAGATAGTGAATGCCAGAAGTTTTAAAACGTAACACCTTGTTCTCTTTGGACACAAGGATTACCTCGTTCGTCACCTTGCCGACAAACAAGACCTTGTCCCCCTCGTCTAACCTATGGGCAAGCACGCTCGAACGATTTGTATCAAATTCCGAACCTTTAATAAGCTTTACACGACCTTTTTTAGTCACAAACAGCAGGGTGGAATCCAACAATTCAGACTTCGGGATAAGAAAGACAGATGCTTCACTCTTTTCCATGTTGGCAAGAGCTTGTATCGGCTTCCCTCGTTCTTTACCCTTGGCTCTTGGAACATCTTCGACCTTTAGCTGTACTGCCATGCCATCTGTCGTCATTGCAACCAATCGCTCGGTGTTCTTCACAAGCATTGATTGCCGCACCGACTCGGTGTCACCGTCAGTACCACCTTCAAATGCCTTTACGTATCCAAATTTATCGACTTGTATCTGGACGTCAAACTCCTTGACCTCTTCCTTGTAAACCTGGGTCTTTTGGTTTGTGACGACCGTCATCCGTTCTCGACTATGCTTTTTCTTGTAGGATTGCAGTGTTTTGCGAATCTCTTTCATCATCAATCTTTCGTCTGACAATACACTCTGGTAGAAGTTAATTTCTTTTATCAGCTCATCGTATTCGCTCTGGACATGCAGGACTTCGAGTTTTCCTAGTCGTTGCAACTTCATATCCAGTAAAGCCTGAGCTTGTGTAGGTGTGAAGCCAAACTTCGAAGCTACTTTCTGGTGTTTCTTCATCCCAAACTCTATGTCGGTTGTGTCTCCTGTTGTCAGACATGCTTTCATTTGCTTGACGTCCTTCGACCCTCGAACAACATCAATAATCACATCCATGACCGGAATCGCATATAAAAAACCTTCCAATAATTCTCTTCGGGCTTCAGCCTTGGGCAGAAGATATTCAAATCGCTTGCGATACAACTCTTTTTGGAATGATAAAAAGTGGTGTAGATAAGGGAGCAACCCCACATGTTCAGGTTTTCCATCAACAAGTGCAATGAAGCGGTAACTCTCCGAGTCTTGAAGTTTCGTGTGGCGGTATAATTTATGCAGGAACTTTTCTGCGTCCACACCTTTTTTCAATTCGATGATGATGCGTATCGAATGGTCACTCTCATCACGAACGTCACTAATCTCTTGCAACTTCTTCGTATTGACGACGATGTCGATGATGTCGTTGATAAGTTTCTCTTTTCTTCCTGAAAATGTGTATGGAATCTCTTCGATAATCAGATTAGTCTTCCCGTATTGACCTGGCTCTACTTTAATCTTCGAGCGGATGACCGCCGTCCCTTGTCCAGACTCATACATGTCTCTCATATCATCCGCATTGACAATCATTCCTCCAGACGGATAATCGGGTCCTTTTACGAACTCCATGATTTCATCTAATGAGGCAGTCGGTTTTTTGATGAGATGCAGTGACGCATCAATGATTTCAGTTGGGTTGTGTGGCGGAATACTTGTATTCATTCCAACAGCGATACCCATCGTTCCGTTTATAAATAATTGTGGTATTAAAGCAGGTAACACGACGGGTTCTTCTTCACTCCCATCAAAGTTTTCTTTCATCTCAACGACGCCCTTCTCGAAGTCTTGCAACATATATAAAGCTTCCTCGGTCAATCGAGCTTCAGTATAGCGCATAGCGGCAGGTGAATCTCCATCAATCGAACCGAAGTTACCGTGACCATCTACTAATGGAACTCGCACCTTGAAGTCTTGAGATAGTCGAACCATCGCCTCATACACGGCTGAGTCTCCGTGTGGGTGATACTTACCAAGGACATCTCCGACAATTCTGGCGGATTTCTTATGCGGACGGTCATATGTCAGGTTCATCATCCTCATCGCATATAGAATCCGACGGTGAACGGGTTTGAATCCATCCCTTACATCCGGTAACGCACGGTCAGTGATGACCGTCATGGAGTAATCCATGAATGATTGTTTCATTTCTTCTTCATAGCTTATATTCACGACCTCTTCGTAAAGAGAATGAACATTTTTCTTTTTCATTTTTCCCATTGTATCAACTCCCTTTTCTGTCTTTTCTCAGAGTATTCTCAATGATAGTTCAATTGTCTTTGATTCATGCAAGTTGGCTCACCCTACCCACTTGAACAGGATGAATAGCACCACGATATGTGCCGGATAAAATCCATAGAATAACCACTTGGACACAGACACGTTGAGTCCTGGGGTCATCTTCACCACAAGCAACACCACGAAGGCGAGAACCGCAAAGATTTGGAGTGGTGACAATACCAACGAGTACAATGTCGTTGCGAAGGTAAATGCAAGGAATTGAGAAATGGGTCTACTCGATAGCAAAAGAAACATAACAGGTAGCAAGAGACCATATATCCCGTAGTCTAGCGGTATCGCCGAACCGACAATCACCATCACGGCACCTACGCCATATCGTTGTTTTTCAATCGCAAGGACAAGTGCATAGCCCATGAACAGTGTGAAAAATATGTTTAGACTTATTTCCGTAAGACCAAATCCAATCATGTAAGGGATTTGTGAAATCAGACCGAACAAAAATAAGTATTTCAACTGTTGGAACGGATTTCGTGTATGGCGGAATCCGATAGCAAGCTGATAAGCAAACAAAGGAAAGGCAATGCGTCCGACAATCCTTAATATTTCAAGATGCGGATACAAAATCGCACCGATATGGTCAATCAACATGAATAGAATGGCTAATAGTTTGAGCGTGTTTGATTGTGATTTATTTAATGTCATATGTGTCCCTCCTAAAAAAGGACGGGACTACTCCCGCCCTCTATTAATGTCAGATTGCGACCTTTGCATCCTCGGCATGGTCATAGATAAATTGCTTGCGTGGTTCAACCTTCTCTCCCATCAAAACGGATGTGATTTTATCCGCCCCGATAGCGTTCTCAATCTGAACTCTTCCTAAGCGACGAGTCTCCGGATTCATTGTGGTGTCCCATAACTGGTCAGCATTCATTTCTCCAAGACCTTTGAACCGTTGGATGTTACGAATTTTTGTTCCGAGTGTTGCTTTCATTTGCGCCAATTCTTTTTCAGAGTAGGCATATAAGAATTCTTCTTTCTTGCCTGTCGTCTTCAAAACAACCTTATACAAAGGAGGTAATCCTCTATATACAAACCCTTCATGGATAAGCGCAGGTGCAAAACGATATAGGAGGGTCAGTAGTAGAATTCGAATGTGGCTCCCATCAACATCAGCATCCGTTAAGATGATGATTTTGTTGTATTTCAACTTTTTGATGTCAAACGACTCTCCGACGCCACAGCCAAGCGCAGAAAATAGTGTTTGAATCTCTTTATTCTGTAACGCTTTTTCCAATGATGTTTTTTCTACATTCAACACCTTCCCACGCAAAGGAAGAATGGCTTGAGTCCGACGGTCTCTGCCAGCCTTAGCCGTTCCGCCCGCAGAATCCCCCTCCACGATGAAGAGCTCGCATTCCTCTGGTTTCCGTGACCCTGCATTCGTCAACTTCCCATTCGTCTGCAACTGAATTCCTTTGGACTGAAAATTCACTTTTGCTCGGTCTTCCGCTTTTCGAAGCTTCAAAGCTTTCAACGCATTTTCCAGGATGTGCTTTGCATCATCGATAAATACGTCGAAGTGTTTTGGAGCATCGTTCAAGACCACATCCTCAACCGCTCCACGTGCATCCGTGGAACCTAGCTTCCCTTTTGTTTGACCTTCATATTGCGGGTCTGGATGTTTAATTGAAATCACAGCGACTAGACCGGTTCGGATATCTTTTCCGTCCAAGGACTCCTTTAAAATCCCGAGCTCCTTCCCGTAACTGTTCATGAGCCGGGTCAATCCACTTCTGAGTCCCGTGACGTGTGTCCCGCCTTCAATCGTCGTAATGTTGTTGCAATAGCTGATGATTTGTTCTGAAAAATCACTTGTATATTGCATGGCGACATCCACTAAAATCCCATTCGATTTGCCTGAAAATGAGATGATGTCAGTGAGCGTCGTCTTATCCTCATTCATGAGGTTCAAAAAACCTTCAATCCCACGTTCTTCGTGAAAGGTTCTCTGGTATCCCGTCTTTTCATTTTTCAACACAATGGTCAACCCTCTGTTCAAAAACGCACTTTCCTGCAACCGTCTTTCAATCGTCTCCAGATTCCAAGTGGTCGTTTCAAAGATTGTGTCATCTGGCAAGAACCGAACTGTCGTCCCTGTAGTTGTGGTTTTACCTTTAACGGGCAACTCGCCTGAGCGCATCAGCTTAATGACAGGATTCCCTCCATGCTCATAGCGGTCAAAATAAATATGCCCATCTTTATGAATCTCTACTTCCACGTAAGCGGATAGCGCATTTACAACCGAGGCGCCTACTCCATGAAGTCCTCCTGAAAACGCATATCCGCCATTGTTAAATTTTCCTCCCGCATGAAGGATGGTGAACACGACCCGTGCGGCACTAAATCCAGTCTTCGGATGTACATCTACAGGGATTCCTCTCCCGTTGTCTCGAACTTCTATCGAGTTGTCCTCTCGAATCGTTACTTGAATTTGGTCACAATATCCGGCTAGGTGTTCGTCGATAGAGTTGTCGATGATTTCCCAAATCAGATGATGTAAGCCTCTCGTACCAGTACTCCCAATATACATTCCTGGTCTCTTTCGGACTGCCTCTAATCCATCCAAAATGTCAATATTCGTCCCATCATATTTTTCCGTCATGAATATCACGCCCTTCCTTAGAAGTCTGCAAGACTTCTCGTTTAGTTACTTTCTACTCAGAAGGCTATGCAAATCAGACTTTGGCTATTCATTCATCCGTGCCATGCTTTGTTTTGCGTATGGGCAACTTTCCCGAAACATAAACCGATAGACTGACAAAAAAATATCCACTCGAACATGATATGTGTTCACTGCTCTTAAGAAGCACGTTCAGGAGCTGTCAAAAAAAATAGCATGTCAAACCTACTACCGTTCGATATTTCTCGATTGATGAGAATAGGATAGCTAAAAAAAGAAAGGGCGTGACAGTATGTATAAACGTTCAACAAAAACGATTGTCAGCTTGTCCACCGCATTTGCCATTGCATTTTCGGGCTTCCAATTCGTAGCCCCCTATCATGCATCAGCGGTTTCAGATACGTTCACCTTGACTGCCGTAACGAATGATTTAATCTCTGTTAAATTGAATGGCACACCTCAAGTCCGATTACCAAATGGAGTCGTAACAACTGCAAACACAAATTTCCGAGTGGGAAAGAACAACACCTACACGTTTGTCGGTATTGATGGAGAGGTCAAAACACAAAAGTCGCTAACTATGACATCTGTGCCAAATCAACCAGAGTTGCTCATTGTCTCTCCTGGGGAGACGGTCAAGTTGCACTTTGAATCGGATGACGCACACTCTGGAGTGAAAGATATGCGTTATCGTGTATATCAAGAAGACCGACCGGGTTCAGGGTCAATATTTACGTCTTGGGAAAGCTACAAGGCGATGAAGAACTACACGATTCCCTCCATCACCAAAGACACAGATAGTTACTGGGTAGTCGAAGCTGAATTCCGTGATGTCGCAGGTAATATCAAGAGTAATGTCATCACACGGTTCATGATTGAAAACCATGCCCCTGATGTCGATTTGTCGAATACACCAGACTGGATTAATAAGAATGATTTTGAATCTGGAAGGCATTCCATTCATGCCACTGGAGCATCCAAGTTTGGCGAATTGAGTCAAATCAAATATGCTGTTGCTCCGGGCTCGTTTCAGAAATGGGACAATACCATCGCATTAACTCGTCCTAATTTGCCTCAGGGATACAAGGAGACTAAGCAAGGGGATGAGACATTGTTCACTTTCACGTCTGAACCGTATGTCATTCCGATTGCTTCGGATGGTTATTTCAATGCGTTCATGCAAGTCGTCAAAATGTCCAACAGACAGTCTGTTGCATCTGATACCGTTACAAAGCGAATCGGATTGGATAGAAAAACTCCTTCGGCGACTGCGATGTTGAATAGCGGAGAGAATGAGGCGTCTTCATATGATGTGAATCTCGATATTAAGAACATCTACGATGAGCTGTCGGGAGTTGAGACGATTGAAATTTTTAGAGTGAAGGATGGAGTTGAGGAAAGAACCGCATATGCAACGATTAACAACCCATCATCTACTGAGAGTTTGAGCATCCCATTCGAAGAAGATGGATATCCCGGAGGAGAGAAAGGGTTGGTACACTTGTATTTAACGGACGTGGCGGGCAATCGAACTAGTGAACCTGTCAAATCACAAGAAGTCACGTTTGCAAAA
The DNA here is from genome assembly GCF_018617135.1 of Exiguobacterium sp. s163. Classification (GTDB taxonomy): domain Bacteria; phylum Bacillota; class Bacilli; order Exiguobacteriales; family Exiguobacteriaceae; genus Exiguobacterium; species Exiguobacterium profundum. The sequence continues at coordinate 287,721 of NZ_JACSJN010000003.1, read as the reverse complement.
CTAAGTGTCACTGATTTCATCTTGACTCAAAACCGTAACCCTAAACTGTATTCAGATGGATTCACACCGGTTTCCTATGCAGGAAAAGAAGAATTTGGATTCAACGAAGAGTTGTTGTCTGGGTCAAACTTCGAGTTCCAAGTAGATTATGGCTTGGGCAAAGGGAATCCTTCAGACTACATCATCGAAGGGGAATATGTCGCTAAATTCACAAAACCTGATGGAACGTTGGCATTCTCCACAGGCAAACTTCAACGCTCATCCGGAACAAGTTTCGTTTCTGGTAAAGTGGGGCTCGATAAAGATTTACCTTATAACACGATTGTAGAGGTCGAGGTCAATTTGACTGGCGTTAGAAAAGGATTGAACGGTCAGCCTAACAGACCAATTCAACCTGCGACTCCTCCTGCCTATAAGATTGGATTTGTAGGTAAGAAAAATCTGTCCGATGTCGTGAACGAGGCAATTCGATTCAATGAAGTCAACTAAATCTAAGGGTATGCTTTCAAAAGCATCATTATCTGCATAGAAAAAGGAGCCTCCAATCGGCTCCTTTTTTTCTTGCTTATTTGTCGCCCTTGTTTTCGGCTTGTCCATCCTCCGAGGATTCGTTCTTGTCACCATTGGAGGCATCTTTAGACGCTTCGGATTGTTCCTCTTCATCAGTCGCATCGACTGGGGATTCTTCGAGTTCTACCTCAATGGCTTTTGTTTTGTCATATTTGCCCTCTGTTGCAATAAGCATTGTTCGGATGACACCTTTTTCAACCTTGATTCCAAGGTCTTTGCCGGATACCAATTTATAGCCAACAATTAATGTATCATCATTCAATTTCTTAAGACCATCAAACCAAATGGTTGTATCTTCTTCTGCTTTTGTACCAGGAGAAAGAAGAACATAGGTCTTCTGATTGTCGAAGTATAGATGTTCACCTTTCTTTTCCTTGTTCTCTTCAAACCATTTCGACAAATTCTTATCGGTCAACCCTGAAGTGTCCATGACTTCAAACTTTAGATTTTCATGTTTTTCGAAATCTTTCACCTTCATGACACTCGCTTCCATCACTGCGTCTTCTGTAGCATTCGGGACAACCTGATAAGCGCCGAAACCCAATAATGCCAGAGCACCGATTGAAATCAATACATTTTTCTTTTTCATTACGACCAACTCCTTATTAGTGATTACTCATTCTTATGATTACTTAATTATATTGATTATTTTTGACAATAGTCAAATTTATCGTGTTTTACTTTCCTATTCGACGCTTTGAATTTGTGAAAGTCTTCGAGATGCATAGAATAGTGCAGAAATTGAAAAAAAACACTAGGAGGTCGATGAAAATATGCAAAAACTAAATCAATTGGGCTTAGAGCTCATCAGCATGAAGCAAGAACTGTTAAACGTGAACCATTCAGAAGTTGTCCGGAAGGCGCTATTGTTCCATGTCGAGAATATGACGGAAAACAAGTTGATTGAGGTCGATACACAAGTAGAACTGACCAATAAAGACATGCTACTCGATGACTTTAAAACTTACCTTATGGCAAAACCGTCGTACATGAAGACTTTGGAAGAGTTGCGAGGCGAGTATGATGCCCTGCGTGAGTCTATCCTTGAGAAGATGAAGACAGATATTGATTTTACTTCACATAGTGATGTAGAGCGTGAGAATCTCACATTCATTCAAACATTCGAGCTAGATGTTGAATGGGTCAAAGAGTATTTCGGAGTATCCGATGTGGAGGTTCCAAAGCTTGTGAAGGAAAATGGTTTCATTGCAAAATTTGCAGTCTTACGACTAAACAAGCTGACATCTGAATTCTTAAAATCTTCAGTTGAGAAACATGACCTTGTCGAAGTTAAGAGAGGCGAACACCTCTACAACAACATCGAAACATCCTCATACTGCCTTGATTTAATCTATACAGTTAAGGTCGAACATGCAGAGAATGAATTGAACCATGAATTGATTGCTTCCTACATGTCAGACACTTCGAACGCCATCAATCAATATGTAGTGTCTCACTTGACGTAAACGGCTCAAAATTTCAATATTTGGACAAAAATTTTTTCTATATATTCAAAATAGGTAAAACACTTCCGAAGCCGCTCTGTTGAGCGGTTTTTTTCACTAGTGAACACCATTAACGATACACCTATATATAGTGTCTATAAAAAAACCTTGACACAAAATGTTGACATGGAAAAATTAAGGATGCTATAGTTGTGTTAAGGTAATGGTATTAGCATAATAAAAAAGAACGCTCGATGGCGTTCCTAAGTAAACACTAGCACTATGAACCTATATAAGGAGTGTGAATCTTTTTTCACCGTAGGAAGGGAGTTGGTCTTCTTGAAACGAAAAGACCATTTGGTAAACTTGTCGCTTATTGTTGGTCTAGTGATGACCATCGTCTTAGCCACATTTATCGTCACAGAAAAAAACAATGTAAGCGGGATGAGTATGTCCCCTACATTGCAAGATGCGCAATCTATACTTGTCCTTGATAGCACCTTCAACTTCGAAGGAATCAAGTTCGGCGATATTGTGACAGCCAATCCAGAAGAATTCGAACCGCTTGTCAAGCGTGTCGTAGGTCTCCCAGGTGATAAAATTGAATTCAAAAACAACACCTTATATCGTAACGATTCTCCACTCACAGACTTCTACACTGCTGAGATGCTCTCTGAGCTAGGCACTCCTGAGAATGACGGTTCATGGGATATCGTTGTCCCTGAAGGCGAATACTACTTGCTTAGTGACAACCTCTCTATCGACACAGTTGACTCTCGTATCATCGGTACGGTCAAGGCATCTGAGATTGATGGGAAGGTTATCGTTCACTAAATTACTTTATTACACATAATGAAAGCATCCGACTTCTTGTGGGATGCTTTTTTTGACGTTACGACCTTGTAAACTAAATATACATAAATTTTTGACTATAGTCAATATTTTTTAAGGGATTTTTATCTTTTTTTCATGACAAAGAACACCCGAATCATCAGGTGTTCTTATGTCTCAGTTATTGCTCATACTTGTATCCTTGGTCGAGCGGGTTCAACCGGATGAGAGCCTTCCCGATTACCTCATCCTTGTAATCTAGTGTGCCGAAAACTCTTGAATCCGCAGAATTATTACGATTATCACCAAGAACAAAGACTTCGTTTTCTGGAACGACCAACTTGAAATCTTCTGATTCCATTGTCTCCAACGCATATGGTTCATCGACTCGTTTTCCATCCCGATATAGGATACCCTCTTTAGATTCGAGTACATCGCCTGGTAATCCAACTATCCGTTTGATATAGACCTCATGTCCAGGCACTACATCCGCATCCAAAATCACAACATCTCCATATTCAGGTTCACCTACTTTATAGGCGAGTTTGTTTACGATGAGATAATCTCCATCGTGTAGACTACCTTCCATACTCTCCCCAACCACCACAGTCGGTGAAATGATGAGCCGGATTGCAAAAGCTAACATCAGACCCAACAACAAATATGGAAGATATCCTTTCAAAAATCCATTTCTTTCGTTGTTCTCCGTATTTGCATTTAATTCTGGCAATTTTTCATCATTTTGTTTCATTCTAGTTCCTCCTTCGAAGCGTCGATGAACACAAAATCATTCCATCGAGACACTTTTCGTTTAATTTTCTCCAAGCAATCATCGACAATCCTGTACTGCATCTCTTTATATTCCAATTCATTGGTGATGGAGACCAACTTCCTTTGTGCGACCCCAATTCGTTCATGTACCTCTTCTATTGACACTCTCATGTCTTCTTTAAATTTCTTCGGACGCAGGATTGCCTTTGTATATCTCACGATGTCGTCTTCAGCTAAAATCGAAGGATTTTCGTAAAGTAGATATTTGGCTTCCCTCTCCTCTTCTAAAATCTTCAACTCTTCCTCAATCTTATGCCGTTCAGTCATTAACGATTCTTTCCCTGGTACCCCATAACTCACGAATGTTCTCCAATATGGAGAGAAGTGCGCTACCAGTTCACCTTCAAATTCAATGTAGATGTGCGATAGAGCTAATCCCTCTTCCACTTTTAGCTCCACTCCATCCTCCGAAAAATATTCATGTAACGAAGGGAGAAGATGCTGTATCCAATAATCATGAGCATCAATAAGTTTTTGCTCACCTTCTTGCTTTAGACGTTCCGCTAAAAACAAGTCCCCGCCTTTGAACACCTTCGTTATGAGAATCAACGGGTCTTCTTCGAACCGTTTCAAATCCTCACAAATCTCTTCCCATTTTTGTTTTTGCCTCGTGAGTACATCTTGTAATTGTTTAGTTAGAACCATTCTTTGTCCCCCTTTTATACTATATAGTTATTTTTATTTTGACCATTGTCTATAATTAATGTATACGTATGGCACGAAAGTTAGTCTTTCCTCTGCCCTATTAAACACCTAATCAAGGTGACTGTCTATTTTTTCGTGCGGTATAGCTCAACGGAAGAGCACCAGTTGCATCCTTCGGGAGCGACATGGTCAGAATGGGTTCGACTCCCACGCCAATCGAAGGTCATCTCCCTCCTCTTTTAATAGAAGGAGGGTTTTGTTTTCAATAGAAAATGGGTAGAACACATATCAGGAATAATTTATTTGACTATTGTCAAAAATAGAGTTATGATACAAGCATGACGTCGCTTCCCACCGCCTGAAACCGGTTAGCTGTGAAACGGGATAAAATGTTGAGCAATCACGGGATAGAGGGCGTTTCACCCTCGAAAAACTGAGCATCTAACAACACCTCCAATCAGCTGATGGTGTGTCTTCCGAGAAAGATTGTTCACAGTTGTAGAAGGTTTTCGGCTTTCCTTCTGCAGGAATATACTTCACTCCAACAGGAGTCTCCTCTGAGTAGATGCGTTCTCACTACGGTGAAAAACGTAGAGCAGAGGCAATTCGCCCCTTTAGTTAAATGGGATAATACGTCCATGGTAAGGACGGGTTGGCAGTTCAATTCTGCCAAGGGGCATTACCATCCCTATCCTTTGGAACAGGAGGGGGTAGAAAAACTGGAATCGAATGCAGTTAGGAAGTTCCATCCTTCTGAATTCTTTTACCTTGAAAAGAGGGTTCGCAAGCAGGTGATGCGCGAGCATATCGTTCGAAGTCGCTGTAAGGCTCATTTGGTTTTTTCTCTTTTCTTTATATTGCCTCCTTGGTGGAATTGGTATACACGCCGGTCTTAGAAGCCGGTGCCGCAAGGATTGAGAGTTCGAGTCTCTCAGGAGGCACCATCTTGCCCTCTTAGCTCAGCGGATAGAGCAACAGGTTTCTACCCTGTCGGTCGGGAGTTCGATTCTCTCAGGGGGTATTGCAACAATTCTTTATTGGGGTGGGCGAATCGTTCACCCCTCTCTCAAACATTGAGAGAAGATAGTCGAAGTGTTTTTTGGTAGGCGGACTGTAGTCCGGACTACAGAGGGGTTATCCCTCTTTATCACCTTACGTCATCGTAGGGATTTGATGTCATTTGAAGGTTTCCACAATACCTTTATAAGGTAATAGAAACCTAATTAAAAACATCTTGTCAAAAATAGTTGACAGATGAATCATCTTCGTTTATGATGGATTTATCAAGTAAGTATACAGATGCTCTACAAGGGTAGAACCATATTTTTTCATCAAACATGAATATTTTGATTGAAGGTATAATATAACGCTTGTAAGGTATCGATTAAGACCTGAAGATGTGGTGCAGAACCGCTCCACGTTAAAAACAAAAAGGTTCACCAAGAAGATAAGAACGGATAGCATCCGAACAATCAATGAAATGGCGAGAGCCACATAAATAAGACTCAACTATAAAAATTGGTGTCTCGCTACCATATAGTGCGAACGATAAAATGAATTGCAATCTCACAAAATATACACGGAAAGGAAGTGGTTAATGATGTTGAAGAACATAATGAAGCGTTTTGTAGAGCAAATGAATATTCTCCCGTCAAGTGATGCCACGTCTTATCCTCAAGCACGTGTATTTTGGACAGGGAAATTGCATAATGAGAGTCAGAATCCTTTCTTCAAAAGATGGAAGGACATGTCCACCACCCTATTCCTCAAATTCGAGGGATTGTGTAAGCGACTTGTCAAATCAATTCATCTTTCACCGGCATAAGTGTCGGCATTCGAAGAAAGCGACATCTGACTACTCAACATAAGCTTGAGTAGTTTTTTATTACCGAAAAAATTTGAATATAGACAAAATAAAATTTGACTATTGTAAAAATATGTTGTATATTAACAATAACATCCTGCATCGGTAGCTTAGTGGCTAAAGCAAGGCGCTTTTAACGCCGAGACCGAAGGTTCGAATCCTTCTCGATGCATTGAATAATTCGTGAGCTTGGGCACTAAAGCCCAGAAGAGCGGGGAGTCGATAAAGCATCCTGTCACATGGTGGCAGGGGCGACGGAGTCTAGGGTTTCTGATGAATAGGAGCACCTCCGATAAGGCGGCTGATTGATGGGGGCAATCAATCATTTCATGGTTTGAATTGAAAATCCGAAACTTTTCGGGATTTCAATTGAGGCTATGGCGTAACCGGTCAACGCACTGCACTGTGAATGCAGGTATTCGGGTTCAAGTCCCGATAGTCTCCCCAATTTATTATGGTCTGTTGGTCAAACGGTCAAGACGCCACCCTTTCAAGGTGGAATTATGGGTTCGATTCCCGTACAGACTACCAATCTCTACTCTTAGCTCAGTTTGGTGGAGCGCACGCTTTGGGAGCGTGAGGTCGTAGGTTCGAGTCCTACAGGGTAGACTTTGCCAAGAATGGCAACACATCATTAGGTTCGCTGTGCGATGAGGCGAAAAGACCACACAAGTCGGATTAAATTGCGGTAAGGTCGAGTCGCAAGCCTGATGCTATGGGGGATTAGTTTAATTGGAAAAACACTTGTTTTGCAAGCAAGCGTCGAGAGTTCGAATCTCTCATTCTCCACTTTGTATGTCGATGGTGTAACGGTAGCACGATGGTCTCCAAAATCATTAGCATAGGTTCAAATCCTATTCGGCATGCCAATTTTAGCCCTGTTGGTCAAACGGTTAAGACACTGCCCTTTCAAGGCTGAGTTACGGGTTCGATTCCCGTACAGGGAATTGGTTCAAACAACTCATACAAACGGAGAATTGGTCTAATTGGGAGGATGTCTGGGCATGGAGCCCAGAAGGTACTCGGTTCGATTCCGGTATTCTTGCATTTGAGTTTTTGAATAACATCGGTGGCTGTCCCGATGGCGTCTGTTGATGCCGAAAAGAGGTGAAATGACACCTAGCCGCTCTCCCCACTATCCGAAAGTGGTGTAGGGAGTAGACAAGTTCTAGCAGAGTGCCGACATTCGGAGTCGCTACTCTGCGCTCGGGAGTGTATGCAAGCGGTCAACGCAGGCGGACTGTAAATCCGTCCCATCCGGTTCGTAGGTTCGAATCCTACCGCTCCCACCATCTCTCTTTAGCTCAACTTGGCAGAGCGCCGCATTTGGGATGCGGAGGCTGTAGGTTCAAATCCTACAAGGGAGACCATAGGGATATAGTTTAACGGACAAAACGTGACGCTACGGACGTCAAGCTGTGGGTTCGATTCCTGCTATCCCTGTTTATGCCTGATTGGTTTAATGGGAAAACGTCTCTTTTACAAGGAGAAGTCAGTGGTTCGATTCCACTATCGGGTACCATTATTGACAAGTGTAACTTATGGTAAAGTATTGGGCGGTACACCCGATTCGAGGTTCGAATCCTCGCTTGTCAGCCATTGCCGGTTTAGCTCAGTTGGCAGAGCAGTTGATTTGTAATCAACAGGTCGTGAGTTCGAGTCTCTCAACCGGCACCAATTTTAAAAAGTGATTGAGGGAGCAGATACCTGGCATATAAATTCTGTATGAGGTTCGATATAACCTGGCTAAATAAAATTCGTTTGGAGGTGGGGACACCTGGCTAAATAATTCCAAAATGATTTGAGGCTTGGAGAGCCTGGCTAAATATCATCCGTCACTTTGGATTTCGGAACGTAACTCAGTCTGGTAGAGTGTCTGATTGAAGCTCAGATGGTCACAGGTTCAAATCCTGTCGTTCCGGCTTAGATGAATCGTTACTTTCAACGATTTCTCATGGGGCTGTAGAAGAACGGTAATTCGTCGCACTGTCTATGCGAAGATAGCGGGTTCGACTCCCGTCAGCCTCGTCGATTCACACAACTCGCTTTGCGAGGAAAGCTCTGAATACATGGTGAATGAAAAGTAAGATAGAACGACTATCCTAGCATGTGTGGTGCATGCTTGAATTCCGGCTATAAAAACGGAGAGCCGATGCAAATCCTTACGGATGCCAGTACGACTGGTCTGAAAGAATCATTCATCTCAAAAATCAGAATACAACACTACCTATCGGGACTAACCTACCCGACGAATTCTGACTATAGCACAGGGAGTCATGGAAGAAGTTGTGTGAATCTTATGCGGATGTAGTTTAACGGCAAAATCTCCCGCTTCCAACGGGAGGATGAGGGTTCGATTCCCTTCATTCGCTTTTACGCACTAGTATCGAAGTGGTTGAACGAGACGGATTGCAACCCCGTCACGCTATAGCGTCATCGCAGGTTCGAATCCTGCCTAGTGCTTCATATTTTGGCTTTGTAGCTCAGTCGGTTAGAGCATCTGACTTTTAATCAGAGGGTCGTAGGTTCGAATCCTACCAGAGTCATCAGCGGTTTGGGAGACTATCCAATCCAACGTATAGCCGCTATATAAAATTATGGGGATAGAGATAGTAGTGGACAGGCTATCACAATTTGGACTCGTAGCTCAGAGGAAGAGCAGTCGGCTCATAACCGACAGGTCGAGATGTCGGAATTCTCCGAGTCCACCATGCGGATGTAGTTTAACGGCAGAACATCTCGTTGCCAACGAGAAAATGAGGGTTCGATTCCCTTCGTTCGCTTCACCATCATGACAACCAAAACTCCAATGAAGTTTACGGAGTAACGGCATCTGTCAATCTAAACATTGTTCCTATCTCCTACCCCCTGTTACAGGTGGCACAACGTGTAGAAAGTGGAGAGAAAAACGCAGACATCCTGATTCCTATCGTCTAGGGACGTAACATCCTGACGCAGAGCATTGTATACCTCGACGTATACAGACGAAGGAAGTGCAACCCAGGTCAAACCAGGGGTGTGAGGGATGACAGCTGACTATGAGGTTTTGCTAGGTTTTCTCATGGATATATTATTTCGGGGTAGCCAAGTTGGTAAGGCGTCAGACTTTGACTCTGAAAATGCGGAGGTTCGAACCCTCCCCTCGAAACCAATTATTCACTCTTAATTCAGTGGTTAGAATGCCTGACTGTTAATCAGGAAGTCCTCGGTTCGAATCCGAGAGAGTGAGCCATATGGGTGTAGCTTAGTGGTAAAGCGTTCGACTGATAATCGAGAGACCGTAGGTTCAAATCCTACCATCCATACCAATCATCTTGCCCTTAACTCAGTGGTTAGAGTGTCTGACTGTTAATCAGAATGTCGCCGGTTCGAATCCGGTAGGGTAAGCCAATATGGGGATTCGCTAGAGTTGGAGAGCTAGGACGGGCTGTAACCCCGTTGCGATGACGCTGATAGTGTTCGAATCACTAAATCCTCACCATATGAATGTAGTTTAATCGTAGAACATTCGTCCAATAAACGAAAAGGTGCAGGTTCATCCCCTGCCATTCATACCAATCATCAGTACCTCAGAAGCGATATGGTTCGTCAAGCCCGCTAGAGCTTCTGCAAAATGTCCCTCTTCGACAAGAGGTTAAAGTGTCGTCAAACAAACATCTCGGCTCTTATGAAAAAATCCCTGTCCCATGATGGTTTTGAAACGGTTTTGAGACGAGACGTGAGGACTTCGGGTAACCCTCACTTGTTTGTTGTAATGATTTGTCTAAGAATTGAATTTGGGGTGATAGCAATGGAGGTTCATGCAACGGACTGAAAATCCGGAGATGTTGGTTCGATACCAACTCATCCCACTTGTATGATGGAGTCGTGGCAGAGCGGGTTATTGTAACGGTTTTGAAAACCGTCGTGGGTCACACCACCGTGGGTTCGAATCCCACCGGCTCCTTTCCTATTTATTTACCTTCGTATATTGGTATCCATTTGGTCTCTTGTCAGAAGGAGCCAACTGCTGTCCAGGTGATAAACGAATCACTTGGTTCTGATACAGTGGGGATGGATATTGATATAGGGTGGTCAATGAATAATTGATACTCTACAATCTTGGCTCTATTCACCTTCGTATATTGGTATTCATCAGGTCTCCTGTCAGACGGAACCAACTGTTGTCCACATTGATGATGAACATCGTGTGGGTCTGATGCAACAGCGATGGATGCCGATATAGGGTGGTCAATAGCTGATACCTATTCATTTTGGCTCGTCTGTGGGACAGATACTTCTCTCATACGGAAGATATGGATGGTTCAATGCCATCACGAGTCACTTTATTGCTGACGGGAGGTTGGTATCTCGGGTAGCCTCATAAGCTACACAAATCAGGTTCGATTCCTGAGTTTCAGCAACCAATTTCATTATGCCCGGTTAGTTAAGTGGCTTAACGGCTGACTTGTAATCAGCAGACATCGGTTCAAATCCGGTACTGGGCTTTCGCCACTCCTATCGAGAACCGAAATCGTAGGAGCAACCCAATAAAAAAATGCGATGGAGAGCGGTTCCTCTCTGTCAGGGAGAAGGATTAGGCAGTAAGGGGTTTTGCCTTCTCAACTTGTTTTGCGGATGTGGTGGAATGGCAGACACGGTAGACTCAGAATCTACTGCTTTCGTGGCGTAGGGGTTCAAGTCCCCTCTTCCGTACCAATTTTTATTATGGCTCATGGGTCGGCTTGGTGAAGGCACTGCACTGTCACTGCAGAGATGAGGGGTTCAAATCCCCTATGGGTCGTTACGTTTGTGAAAGGTACTGCAACGCTGATTAACAAACGATTGTCTAACTGATTGTCTGTCTGTAAGGATTACAGGCTACTACCTGGGGGTCTAGTCCACGTTGCATGGACGAAAAACTGTAGATACGAGCGTCTCTTCTAGACCGTTAAAAGGAAGAGACTATGGGACACTTTGGGTGAAATGCCCTTAGATGACCAAGCAATCAGGAGGTCGGTTAGGCGTTATGTGGGTGTGATGGAACTGGTAGACATTGGGGACTTAAAATCCCCTGGCTTTACGCCGTGCAGGTTCGAGTCCTGTCACCCACACCAAATATGGAGTCGTACTCAAGTGGTTTAAGAGGACAGGTTGCTACCTTGTTAGGCGTTCATCCGTGCGTGGGTTCGAATCCCACCGGCTCCTTTGAAAGTTGTTCATCAACATCAGCATAAGACAAGGGTCTTCAAGGGTAAGACCTTTGTTTTTTGACTTTAGTACAAATTTAAATTAATATATATGTATAAACTGATTGGATTATTTTACACGGAGATGTACTCAAACGGTCAAGAGGGCGTCTTGGAAAGGCGTTAGGCGGTAACACGTGCGTGGGTTCGAATCCCATCATCTCCACTTCTAAATCAAAAGCCCAATAGCGAAAGGATGTCGATACAATGACTAAAATCTCAATCTCAGAGTTGCTACAGCTCCAATCCACCATTCGTAATGAAATTCATAAAACGGAGCGAGTCGTCCGAAAAGGCGCATTCCATGAAGTCGTGGGAGACATCGAAACAGAAGTCGTCGCTGTTGAAGAACATGAGGAGGCGCTAGGGAAGTTGGAGTCCCTCTATCCACTTGCGATTCAGATTGCTGACAAACTTCATGAGGCGAACCGTGGGACAACATTTACCCATGAGACGCACGATGGGAAAACGGTCGAGTTGAATCTTGCGAGTGCGCTCGACTATGTAAAACAGCTTCGAAGTAAAGTCGGAATCTTCGCATCTCTGGGTTCCATGCGACCAAAATCTGTTGTATCAAGCTATGGCTCGAACGCACAGACCGTCACAACGGTAACGCATGACATCCCTGCATACGAATCGCTTTCCGAGACGTTGCAGAAAGAGGCGAACCGCTTAAGTCGTGAAATCGAACGACAATCGGTGCTCGCCATCGTGGAGATGGAAGGAATCGAAGCATACCTCTAATCGGGTGTGTTTCTCAAGGTCGGGGGATGAGACTGCTCGTTCGCTGTCCTTGAGAAGCATACTCTATCGAGTGTGTGAGGAAGGAAATATGAAGGTAGATAAAACGTGGGACTTATTTTCAACTTTGTTGGGAGGAACAAATAGATTCCATCCGTTGAACCTAAGACCCGGGACATCATGGACATTCGGAACGTGTGACCAACCGCCGTTATTCTTTGATGAAACGTCAAAAAACTAAAGTGCAAGGCAACTCACCGCCTTTCTCTTTCATATTTCTTCTGCGACAGTCAGGTCGGGCGTCTCCCTTCACTGGCTGTTTTTTGTTTGTTCTCATACAAGCTTAAGGGATAACACAAAAAAGGATGACGAGTGTCATCCAGAAAAATCATCAACTGTTCAAATATATTGGAATCAGGTCATTCATGAATGATTCAAACTCTTCCGATTTCGGAAGGTGCGTATTCATCAACTCCTTATATCCATTACCACAACAATTCTCCCGAGCAGAGTAAAGGTCGATATGGATAATGTTCAATCCATCGTGTTCAAACCGGTTCACGTCCTCCCACTCACTCCTTTCTAATGTCGTATACGGCAACAACCAATTGGATGATTCGGTCACGTCTTTCATACCATAAAAACTCTCCAGGATTTGTGCGAGGTGAGTTTCTTCAATATCCATACTCTCATCGACCACTTCCTCGAACTTGAAGCAAATCGCTCCAATCACCTTTATAAAATCTTCCGTATCCGTCGGTGATTTGATGAAGATAGAATATTTTTCTTCGTCCGTCGTGTAGTAGTGCGACAATTTATAGAGTGACTCTTCTTGTTTCAATTTATATCCCCCCTGTATTTCGTTTTCTCTTCTGTTTTATTCAAACGAAACGAGCAATATAGCGTCATCCATAAAAACAAGGTCGAAGGATGATGTCCCTCGACCCGAAAAATGCTTAGTTCCTGACGTCTGTTCTCGAAGCCAATAAACCACGTTCTTCTAACTCCTCTTCGACAGCCCCATCGACAATACGTTCTAATTTTTTGATTTTCAATACCTCTATCAGAATCATCTCTCTTGTGATGCGATAATGCGCACCGAGTTGAACAAGGGCTTCCATCATGCCCTTATATTTATATTTTTCCTGTTGATGATATCTTTTTTGACGTTCATCTTTTGCTTCCATCGATTGAAACTCTAGATATTCTTCAAGATAGGCATCCTTTTGATGCTTATAGTATTCCGTGACAATCTTTTGGAACAGGTCTTGGTGTTCGCTTTGCAACTGCATTGAACATACCTTCTTTCAAGGATATTTGATATGACTCTATTCTAACCGAACCAAACCGGATAAAGGAAAAAGAAAAAAGCCAGGGATTCCCCTGACTTCTGATTCATTCATTTTGGGATAGAAGAGTCTCTCGCTTCGAGAGCAATTCATCAATCTCCACTTTGGCTTCATTTGCCGACAAGTCTGAGTAACTCGCAATATCAGGCACGTCTCGGAACAGTCCTCCGGAAGTAAGGTCATGGAACAGTTCTGGATTCGTTAGCCCCTCCTCTGCGACTCCTTTTACCCGATGCTTATACTTGTACAAAAAGTTTAAACCACTTGATTTCCAAAATTTCAACAATTCAACCTCTAACAACAACTTGTTCATTGTTTTACCCCCAATTTGTCAATTTCTTCAATGATGGTCTCTACCAACCCGAGTTGAAGTTCTACTCTTGAAGAAGTATTCCACTCACTAATCGAGATGGACGGTTTTAGAATTCGATTCGACCGAGACAGGTTGTTCACGAACGTTTGAAGTGCAAACAAGCGAGCCGCAAAGGTTTCTTTGTCGTCCGAATAGAACGCAAACGACGGTCTCCCTTCTGATAACGTTACCTTTCCAAATGGAACCTTCCCGTCACCAGAGAGTCTCTCGTAGATGCGTGGATTGATAAACCCGCCACTCAACGCATGTAATTCTCTCGCAATACTTTGGTTGGCTTCATCAATACCTAAAAAATAGTTATCCTCATGAATCGCAATGTCTACTATCTGTCCAAATTCTTTCTTCCGAATGGTTTTATAGCTACCATCTCGATACGTCACGACACATTCATCCGATTCCGTTTCATTGGATACCGAGACCGAAATGTGAAAACCACACTCTTTATGAGTGTATCTTGTCTCCCCTTCTTCCGATTGCGATGTGAACCCGAGAGCAGTCAATGAAGACGAGAATGACAATGGATTAAATACAACTTCCTTCATTTCCTCAGCCATCAAGTGCTTGTTCATTTCAGAAAAACGAGAACCGTAGTTTCGATTACACGTCACAACGTCAATGAAATCCTTGATTGCGAGACCAAATGTCTGTTCAATCTTCTCAACATTGTCGTCTCGCTGAATGTCTTTTAAACGCCCGTAAGAATCGTATTGTCCTTTGATTGGCAATAGATATGGCTCGAACAGATATTGCTCATCCGCCGTCGAAGATACGATTGGTGCCTCAAAGTTCTTTTTGTTCTTCTCTCGATATGTGCGATGACTTCGTTTCATCGGAAGAAACATGGCATCTTCCTCACTCCGAATCTGTAGACCGGTCACTAAACACGCTACGTGGAATGAACCCATATTAAACACGCTCCTTTTTTATTTAACTAAAATAGTCATCCTCTTCTTCCAACTTGAGCAGTTGATGTTGAAGCTCGCTTCGACATTCTTCATGGAGCTCCCTGTGAGCATTCGCATCATACTCATGACCGCTCATGAAAGAGGGGATGAAATATTGTCCGATATCTTCCACATTTTCAATGAAAGCATGAAGCTCCAACAAGTGCTCACGGATAGTATTGTCGATTAATTCTTGTTTGTAGATTTGTCGAAAGAGATACTGCCTTTGGCTCACGGTAGAAAATAATCGAACTCTGCTTGAACCAAGTAGGTTGAAAGGGTTCATTTCATCGAACATTTCTTCATCTGGGGTCATGTTGGAGTTTTGACTCTTTTTCTCATTCCAAGCTTTCAACATATCTTGCAACTCATCGTATTCTTTTCCTAAATCAGTGTTAAACATTGATGGAATCGGGCTTTGTGCCAGATAATCATAAATTTTACGCTTTACAAAGATGCAAGTGGAGACTCTCAAGTCTCGGTGTATATCCAAGTCCACCTCTTCAGATGTTCTCGACAAGATGTGCACCAGTTCATTGATTGGCAGATTGAAGAACCGTTCAAGTCCTTTCACTCCCGCATCCTTAACAATGCTTTCGAACACCACGTTATGACCCGCCTTCCCTTTGATGGGAAAACCGAATGGATAGAGAATATCTGTTGAATACGTGAATGTTGAACCGGTTTCGATTTCCATCTTCATCTGGTCTCCAAAATACGAGTTCCTTGCACGTAGCGGGATGCAGACCATCCCTTCGCCCGGCTTAATCGGTAGTTTACTGATTGCACATGCGATGGCAGACATAAGCCATTCCTCCTTTGTTGAGATATACAATCATCATACTCATTTTTTGACTATATAACAATTATCTTATTTACTATTGTCAAAATATGTTGTAAACTTAAAAAGAACACAGCTCTTCATCTTATCAACTGATTTAAAGCGAAGTAGGATATAAAGTTAAAAACAAATGGAAGTCCCAGGACTCGATAAAGGAGGAACATATGAACGAAGAAATCAAGTATTTAGCAACACACAACGGTACGTTCCACGCTGATGAAGTGTTCGCCTATGTTGTATTGAAGAAGGTATTCCCAGGATACGAACTGATGCGAAGTCGTGACCCAAAGTCGTTAGAAAAGGCTAAAATCGTCTTTGATGTGGGTGGTGGCAAATACGACCATCATACAACTGATAAAGAATATCGAGAGAATGGTATCCCTTATGCGGCATTCGGGCTCATTTGGCGAGATTTCGGAAAACAGTTCTTACAATCATGGTTTGAATCAGAACATATCGATTACGTGTTTGAAAAGATTGATGAGGAACTCGTGCAAGCCATCGACGCCTTCGATAACGGGGTAAATGTTTTCGAGTCATCAAACGTCAATGTGCCGACAGTTTCGAGCATCATCGCTGAATTCAATCACCGCATCCCAAAGGATGCCGTTGCCATCGAAGAATACACGGCGTTCAGTCAAGCGACTGATATGGCGAACGACATCTTCATGAATAAGGTTGTTGGCATTCATAAGATGTTGAAATCAAAAGATGAGGTCATCAAAGCGTTTAATGACCGTAAGAATCCTGCATTGCTCGTCCTTGAGGAAAATACGGAGTGGGGAGAAATCGTGGCTGAAATCGACACAAATGAAGAACTCCTCTACGTGACGTATCCAAAACCTGACGGATATTATCTCCAGGTCGTCACGAAAGAGAATGGAAGTTTTGATGCACGTAAAGACTTACCTGCAACATGGGCAGGTAAGCGTGATGGAGAACTTGGGGCTGTCATCGGAATCGACGACGCCATCTTCTGCCATCCGGCTCGATTCTTGGCGGGAGCTAAATCAAAAGAGAGTATCTTGAAAATGGCAGAACTTGCCCTATCGGAAAAATAAATTGAAATGGATGTGGTCATGATGATGAAGCACAAAATTACACAAGACTTATTTACAGCGATGCGTGACAAAAATAAAGTGAAGAAAGGCGTTCTCACTCTAGTGAAGTCCGCTTTGACAAATGCTGAAAAGGAAAAAGGTACAACGCTGAATGAGGCAGAAGAACTTGCTGTTTTACAGAAGGAGCTGAAACAGACTCGTCAATCGGTGGCGGAGGCAGAGAAATGGGGACGAGAAGACATTCTCACCCTTGAAAATCAGAAAATCGCCATTTTGGAATCGTATCTTCCAAAGATGTTGAGTGAGGCTGAGATTCGTGAATTGGTGATTGCTAACGGAGTAATGAGTGGGATGAACATGGGGGAAGCGATGAAAATCGTGAAACCTCTTGTTTCCGGTAAGGCTGATAACGCACTCGTAGCGTCAATCGTAAAGGATAGCATTCAATAATTAGGGGGAAATCAACATGGCAAATAACGTGATGAACTTGACTGAGAAGGACAATGAAACAATTGCGAAAGCCTATCCAGGAGGAGAACATCCCTTCTTTCATCAAGACCTTGAGGATGAGAACGTCCATGATGCGAAAGACTGGTTGAACAAAAATGAACTAGTTGCCATCGTTAGCGAAAAGCATGGAGGTATCATCGGCTATGTTCACCAAGAGCACGCAGATGATGTCGTGACAGTCTTAAACCTTCACGTCATTGATAAAGAAGCATAATTGATTTGATATATATAAAAAAAGAAAGAGGGAGACGATTGTCTCTCTCTTTTTATGTGATAAGCTTTAGTCTATCCAAAAGACCTCTCTAAGATTCGGATTTCCGATAAAATAAGGACACTCTCGAATTTTCGCATGGTCATAGTCTCCAAAGTCTAGTAGCCATTTCTCTCCCAATTCAAAAAGTGCATCTACATTTTGTTCTGAACGTGCTTCCAATGTACACATGCATGCAGTTCCCCGTTCATACAATTGCACCGTGTAGAATCCGAACTGACGACTTACATATACGTATGATTTATTGTTCACTTTTTGATAAACATTGAACGTCTTCGTGAAAAACCACCCTTCACGTTCCTCATGACCAAACATCTGCCTGACCTCTTTTCTCTATTATTCCCCTTCAATCAACTCGACATCGACTAAGTCGGAGTAACGCACCCAGACTTCTTTCTCATTTCGCTCGTCGATATAGTCGATTGCATCGTTTAAATGAACCTTGGCTTTGTAAACCCTTCCTCGTTCGAAATGATGTGCAAATCGCCGTGCGACATCTCTTGACAGCGTCCACGAATAAGCTGACTCAATTCCGGTAGAGCGAGCACCTTCTCCACGATAGACGGTGATGTACCCTTCTTCCGACAATTCATGTAATTCTTTGATTGCTTCATGGGTTTCATTCAATGAAAAGACCTGTTTGAGCAATGCCTGGTCAAATGCATCGAACCCATAGTTGCAGTGGATATACATACTTTTAAACGCCTCGTACCTATCTTCTGGAGCAATTTTATCCACGTGTTTATGGAAGTAATCAATCGCAAACAGATTATTCTCGGAGAAGAAGTACATGGTGTAGTTCTTTTGTTCCAATAGTTCCCTACCTAGTTCATCCGCTCTCAAGTAACCGAGTCCGAATTCCGTTGTCAGCCAAGATGGGTCTAATATTTGAAGTTCGACAGTCCAATACTCCCCGACGTAGAAAAATTGACGTAATCCTTCTGGATGACTACTCCGCCTAATCCGGTTGACATCATAACCGTTTGACTCAAGTTCTTCTTTCCATTTTTCAAAGCTCATGAGACTGTACGGTTCTTCCCAATGCGAGCGGTTCATCTCAGCAAAGAAATCTTTGTCGAGCGGAACCAGGTCATTTAGGAAAAATTGCTTGTTCGCTTGAAAATATAAGTCTGAGAAATTCATATTGTTCTCCTTCTTTCTATGTGACATCTGCCACTCCATTATTATTAAACTACCATATTCTATGTTCGGGTCATACCAACTAGTCAAAAAAGAGTGACATCCATTATGGATATCACTCTAACTATCTTATAGTGCATTGAATCCTTCTTCAGAAAGAATCGTGACACCTAAATCCATTGCTTTCTTATGCTTAGAAGTTCCATTCGCATCGTCACCCATGAGAAGATATGTTGTCTTCTTGCTGACAGACCCGCTCACTTTTCCACCTCTCGCCTCAATGAGAGCTTTGAACTCGTCACGTGACTTCGAGAGTGCGCCGGTGATGACAAATGGGCTTCCTTCCAAGCTCGTACCTTCGACAGCTACTTCCGCTGTTTCAGACGAAACCATCTTAACGCCTAAATCCAACATTTCCTGAATCTGCATCCGGTTCTTCGGGTTCTTCAAGTAGTCGATAAGCGAGTCAGACATCGTCTCTCCAAAGTCCTCAATCCCCATTAACTCAGTTTTAAAGTTTGGGAGCAATGAGGATTCCAAAAGGTTCTCCATCGAACCGAACTTCTTTGCCACATCTTTCGATGCAGATTGTCCGATGAGTCGGATACTTAGACCATAGAGTGCCTTTTCGAATGGCATTTCTTTCGAGTCTTCAATCCCTTTGAGCATCTTATCAATCTTCTTCTCGCCGAAGCCTTCCATGTCCGTGAACTGGTCTCGCTTCTCGTGGAGTCGATAAAGGTCTGCGAAAGATTCGATTAGATTCCGCTCCAGAAGGACTTCCACCGTCTTATCCCCTAATCCGTCAATATTCATCGCCTTTCGACTGACATAGTGAGCCAGTTTCCCTGCGAATTGTGGTTTACATGTCGCACCAGTGCAGTAGACGTTTTCTCCGATACGTTCAGTCGGTGATGCGCATGATGGGCAGGTTGAAGGCATTTCGACAACCTTTTCCTCACCTGAACGTTCGGCATGAATCGCCTTGACGACCTGAGGGATGACATCATTGGCACGTGCCACAACAATCTTGTCTCCAATTCGAATATCTTTTGTGATAATGTTCGAATAATTGTGAAGGGTCGCACGAGTGATGTTGACACCACTGATGTTGATTTTATCAAACTCCGCCACCGGTGTGATTTGACCGCTCTTCCCTACCTGGAAAGCGACATTTCGCAAAGTCGTCGTGGCATCCAATGATTCAAACTTGAACGCACAAGACCATTTTGGGAATTTTGACGTATAACCGAGTTGTTCCCGTAGTGCGATGTCATCAAATTTAATGACGAGACCGTCAATCATATACGGAATTGATGGTCGTACTTCCGTATTATAGTTCAAGCAGTACTCGATGAGTGCCTCTTGCTCATGCGGTTCGAACACTTTGTACGGTACTACGTCAAATCCAAGTTCTTTCATGAACTCCAAACGTTCGACATCTGTTCCGAACGCTGTCCCATCCGCCTTTTCAAGTTCGAACGCAATCCCTAGAAGGTTCCGCTCAGCCGCAATCTTCGAGTCGAGTTGACGTACTGTTCCGGATGCAAGGTTCCGAGGATTCGAATAGCTTCCATCCACATTGATTCGCTCAAACTCGTCAAAAGGGATAATCGCTTCCATCCGTACACTCAAGTCGTTCTCGAAAGGAATCTTATCCGGTACATTGTCGAAAGTCTTCACGTTGTGCGAGACATCTTCACCGATATAGCCATCCCCACGTGTTACCGCTTGCTTCATTGCACCTTGTTTTCGTACATCGACAATCGTCAGTCCATCAAGCTTTTGTTGGACAATGATTCGGCTTCCGGTCGTGTTCTTTGCCAAGAATTTGCGAAGACCTGCCTCATCGTTCACCTTGTCCTGAGAGAGCATCGGGTTGTCGTGTCGAACCTTCTTCAATGAGGAAACAAGCGTTGTCACGATTCGCTGTGTCGGAGAGTCGGGAGTCACCATATCTGGGTGCTGTTCCTCCAAAGCCACAAGCTCCTGATATAAGTTGTCGTATTCACCGTCCGTAATGACCGGTTGGTTCATCTCATACAATTCATCATGTTTCTTGATTTCCTGTTGTAAAAATACTAGCCTTTCGATTCCTGGAGTCGTTGTGTTCATTACGATTCCTCCTTATGTTTTTTTAACCTTACTATTATATGTACTTGTCAGATTTCAATCATCGATATTTTTATGAAAACAACCTCATTAGCATAACATAAGAAAACTAATCAATTGGAGATGCATATGCATCACTACCTAAGGAGGACTTTTTATATGAAAAGCATATTTGAAACAGTTGAAGAGTATTATTCGAAACCGGTCAAAGAAGAAGACTTCGTGACGACAAGACGACTCAAAAATGGTCACATTGAAGACCGGACACAATCCGTGATTTGGAACGAAGAGTTTGTTAAATCGAACAATGAAAAGTATCAAGCTCAACGGAGGGAATACATTTCCGCATGTAACGAATGGGAAGCTCAATTGCAGAGTGACTTGAAAGCGTGTATTGCAGAGCAAAATCGATTGACGAGTGAACAAGTGGATATCCTATTCAACTTTGCTTATCAAGAAAAGCACAGTAATGGATATCATGACATTGCCAATTTCGCTGATGAACTGGCAGATGTGGTGCATGACATTCTCAACGTATCGAAATGATTGAAAGGGGCGGAGATGACACAACCGCCTCTTTTTTGTACGCAAAATCAATTAAAGTGCTACGATGAATGATTATTTAACATAGTGTGAGAAATTATAGCATATCACGACATGGTTGAAGTGTATTTTTCCCAAGTGAAGCTTTATATCTCATAAACTACAGACTCTTTGCCACCCTCACCAATTAACCCGCCATCCCTAGAACATCGAGTATGATACGTAGAACATTCTATTTTTGACTATAGTCAAAAATAGATATATAGTGATTATACATCGTCCCTCTCATTCGAGCGAAGGGGACAGGAAAATACATTTTTAAAGGAGATGGTCATATGTACCAAAAATCATTTTTCATGAAAGAACTCAAACGTCGTGGAGTGTCTAAACATCCTGTTACACAGCGAAACTTAAAACACTCAAAAACATCGGAGCTTGCCCGACTCTATACCGACATTCTTGAAAAAGAACAATCAAACGCATAATTGAGACAGCTAATATAGCTGTCTTTTTCTAATTCTTTGATTTAAGTAAAAAAAAGAGAGAGGAATGCCTCTCTCAATCGTTTTTTAATTTTGACAATAAACCAGTATATCGTTCGTGGACTCGGAACGTCTTAATTCCACGTTCGAGGGCATATAAATATGCGATGTAACAATGGAACAGACTTGCACGTGTCTCGCCCGTATAGAGGAGGTTATTATCCAACATCCGCATATGAGACATTGAAACAGGTTGAATGACTGCTTGCCACTGACTCCCTTGCGACTTATGAATTGTCAAAGCATAAGCATGGTCTAACATCTCCAAGTCATCCTTCCCTTCATAATACACATACCAATCTTCATATTTCACGATGATTCGTTCCGTCGTTGTCAATTTGTCCGTCAATTCATCCCGTTTTGTCACAGTCACGATTTCAGCAACAACACCACATTCACCATTCGTAATTCCTTTCTCTCGTGATTCCCAGTACTTTCCGTCATCTTTATTGTACAGAGTGCGTTCAATGTCATTCTGAATGTGAATGACTTTATCTCCCACTCGATAATGAAGAGGCGTTTCGTTGTCCGGCATCTGAAGGTTGTGAACCGTAGAAGCTTTCCCATTCGGATTGAACATTTCTTGGAATACACGATTTAGGTTGTAAATGCCAAGTAAACCTTTACGCTGTGGCGTGAGCACTTGAACCTCTTCAGGACGCATCCCTTTCTCCAAAAGACGACGGTAACTATGAATTGTCGTCTGAAGAATATCCTCATCTGATTGCCGAGGAAGAACAAATGAATCATTCGTATTCTGAGTCTCGACCATTTCACCTCTAATGATACGGTTCGCATTCTCGATGATACCGCTTTCTGCACCTTGACGCTTCACAACGTCCAATGTCACGACATCTACAACGCCACTTCCAATGAGGTCGAGTAATACGTTACCGGCACCTACACTCGGCAATTGCTTCGTGTCCCCTAAAAAGATGACTTTGGCGCCGCTTTTGATGGCGACTAATAAATCCCGTGCCAATTCTGTATCAAGCATTGACGATTCATCGACCACAATGACATTTTCATCAAGTGGGTTTTGAGCATGCCGAGTGAATCCTTCCTCAGGAGAGAATTCCAATCCACGATGAATTGTGATACATGTGTTCCCGGTTGCCTTCGATGCGACTTTGCTCGCCTTTCCCGTTGGTGCCATGATTTTTACCGAGTATTTCAGCCCATTCGAGCGATGAACCGATTGAAGAATGGCAAGAATGACTTTCAATGTGAACGTCTTCCCACAACCTGCAGAACCATTCAAAATATAGAATCCTCCACGTTTAGAGGAGAATGTCTCAACTGCTTTCCGCTGTTTTTCCTCTAGGTGAATACCGGTTGCGTTCAAATAGTCATCAAGGATGGACGTGACCGCTTTCTCGTCTGTCTTCGCCCACGCTGTAGGACTTGCCAACCGCTCAACCTCATAGGCAATTTCAGTTTCCATGACGAAATATTTTTTCATATAGACATGACCGTGGTCATTCACAACTGCCCCCTCTAGTGCCAACATCTCTACTGCATCATTGATAGCGGAATCATCGATTTGATGACCTGGTAGTCCCAACATGTTTTGAACACGAGCCTTCACTTCGTCTTGTGGGAGATAGGTGTTCCCTTCACGTACCGCTAGTTGCAAGATGTAAATGATTCCCGCACGAATACGACGACCGTCGTTGAACGTGATGCCGCTACTCTGCGCAATCGTGTCGCATCGTTTGAAGCCGTAACCCCGAACATCTTGAATGAGTCGATAAGGGTTTGACTCCAAGACATCTCGAACTTTACTTCCATATGTCTTTTGTAGCGTTTCCACTTGTGTCGGGTTCAATCCCAGACCGAAGAGGAAAAGCAACTGTTCTTCTTCTTGCGCCTTCTCTTTCAATAATTGTGACCATTTCATTGCTGTTTTCTTCCCAATTCCATTCATTCTTGCCGCAACAAGATTCGGGTTGTTCGTCATTACATCCAATGTTTTGTCTCCGAATGTGTCGTAGATTGATTCGGCACGTGTCTTCAAGCCATGTAATGTCTGTAGATAGAAGATAATAGCTCTACGCCCCTCAGCCTTTGCTACTTTGATATGAAGTACATTTAATTGAAGCTCGCCTCGATATCTCGTGACATCTGCCTCGACCTCATAGGTGTTCCCAATCGTCAACGAACCCGGGAACTTGCCCTTCATGACATAGGATGTACCGGAAAGCAACTCGACACTATAGATGCCGAATCCAGTCTCTTCTTTGAAGTAGAGCTCGGTGAGCGGGATGAGTTTTCGTGTCACTCGTTCTCCCTCTCCCAACAAATCCATTTCAATATCAAGAACATTCCATTCATCTAATAATTCCATCATCAATTCCTCCTTTAAAATAAAAGTGTCCAGGTTATTACTAGACACACCTTTTTGTTGGTAATACCGTATTGTACGGGAACCGAAGGTGCGCAATAACCTGAACCGGACGTTTTTATATTGAAACATCGACACTTCATTTTTTGACTATTGTATAAATATAATTATACAATACGCCTATATGTTATGCAATCAGATGTATGGCTACCAATTATTTTGTGAAATGGAGATGATGTTATGGAACAAGAAAACGTACAGGTAACCTTCGGGGAACTGCCAAGTGAAATCAACGGGGGGCAAGACGGTAAGAACAAGGATATCTCGGAACAAAAAGGTGAGGATTCCTATGCGAAATCAGTCGAGCGCTTGTTCGAATCTTATAAGCGATTCCAAACAAGTATGCAAGACCTGACGAAATTATCACTGAATCCTGGACTATTGTTGATTAAATTGCCAGTTGTTTTGGATGATTTCAAACACGAGATTGAAGTCTTCCGTTCAGGAGACTATCAAGTCGCAGAGGTGTATGCCGAGGGACATGCTTTTATTGAGGCAGGACTGGAGAAATACGATGAATTTTTAGTCGAATACCCATTGGCTATGAAGGGCAAGAAAAAATTGAAGGCGATGAAGCGAATTCATGAACTGGGTGCGCTGAGCGGTCGTGCAGACAAAGATTTGAAGGCGGCGTTCTATTCATTCTCTCGTGCAATCGAAGAGTCGGAAGAAGGTGCTCGCCAATGAAGAAACACCCTGAGCATGCTTATCTATCTTTGATGAAAGAGTTGCTTTCGGATGGCGTACAGAAAGGTGATAGAACCGGAACAGGGACATTGAGCCTGTTCGGACGCCAGTTGCGATTCAACTTGAAAGAAGGTTTTCCTCTACTGACGACAAAACGTGTTCCGATGAAGCTTATCACTTCTGAGCTACTATGGTTTTTAAAGGGAGACACAAATATCCGATATCTCTTGGAGAACAACAATCACATCTGGGATGAGTGGGGCTTTAAAAAATGGGTCGAATCACCGGACTATGATGGTGTGGATATGACCAATTTCGGAATTCGATGTCAAGAAGACGAACACTTCAATCTGGAGTATCAAAAAGAATTGAAGCGGTATCAACATCTTGTGCTGACGAACGACTCTTTCGCCGAAACTTATGGTGACTTGGGGAACGTCTATGGGAAACAATGGCGGCGTTGGGAAGGCGCCGATGGCAAGGTGTACGACCAAATTCAATACATCCTAGATGAAATCAAACGGAATCCTGATTCTCGCCGTTTACTGTGCGACGCATGGAACATTTCCGAACTCCAGACGCAGGCGCTACCGCCTTGCCATTATTCATTCCAATTCTACGTGGTAGATGGGAAGTTGAGTTGTCTCTTCAACATGCGCTCGAATGACGTGTTCTTGGGCTTGCCATTCAACATCGCCTCTTATGGTCTCCTGACACACCTTGTAGCCCATGAATGTGGATTGGATGTTGGTGAATTGGTATATAGCGGGGCAGATGTCCATCTGTATTCAAATCATATCGAGCAAGCAAAGGAACAGCTGAGTCGAGAGCCTCGACCATTCCCTACGCTTTGGTTGAATCCGGATAAAACGTCTATCTTTGATTTTGAAATGGATGATATCAAAGTCATCGGCTATGAACCGCATCCACCTATCAAAGCGCCTGTGGCAGTGTAAAACATAAAAAAAAGACACTCAATAGTGTCTTTTTTTATGTCATCGTTTGATAGAGAATCTCCATATCAGAAGGTTTCATTAAACTATCTTTCGTGTTGATGTAACCATGCACGCTGATTTCTTTTGCGTACCCATAGATTTTCGACATCAAATTCTCACACATTTCAGGGACATCTCGTGACATCACCTGCAATGACAACTCGTTCATTTCATCCGTGATTCGTTGAATCATCGGGTTTTTAAACATGTCTCGTTCTTTGACACGCTTCACAGCATCTTTTAGAGCACCATGTGTCTTAGGTGCCACTTTACCGTTTTTGGTGAATGACGCAAACACAACGTTCACTGTCTCGAACGCCTCATTCAATGCGCCACCCAGAACTTCATGAACCATTCGAATATTGTCTTCGATAGCAGTCTGCTTGACCTGCTCGTTCAATTCTTCCGTCGGCAAATTGACGTTTTCCATCACAGGAAATGCTTTCACGGAGACAGTAAGGTAAAACGAATCACGATAGTCTTGAACAGATGGGATTCGACGCAGAATAAATGATTTGAGCTCATCACGTCTAGTTGGGTTGAGTGATGTCAATGCATTATCGAGCGTCATTTCGAACTGGTCTAAAATATTGTTCCAATCCTTGATGATTTTATCTCGACATTCCTCATAGTCTCGTTGTGCCTCATTCAACTTAACCTTAAAATCATTATACGTTGTCAAAGGCATGTAAGAGTTCTCATAGCCAACCGCCATCCGAGTTTTTGCCATCCTTATACGGGATTCAATCTTTTTAAGTTCCTTTTCATATGCGACTGGGATGAAGGTCAATGACCCATTCTTTGCGTAATCGCTAAAGAACTTCGTGAGACTTGTTTGACTAGCATCAATTCCTAGAACTTCCGGTGTCAACTCCATGTTGCCACGGATTCGACCTACGTGAACACTAACCAGTACTCCGCCATTGTGAAGATACTTGTCAAGGTTCTCGATTGTGACATCGGTACCATCGGCTCTCAATCCCTCGATAAGCTTTTCAGCCTTCTCACGGTTGTATTTAAACATGTTCATTCTCCTTTGAAGTAAATTGTTACGAACAAATAACTATATATGAAAGACCTCCCACGGTCTGCTTTAGGGTGCCCGGTGACTTTATCATCGGGTTCAAGCTACTACTCAAGAATTGTCTTGGCGAATCTATGTCAAAAGACATTCCAGTTTTATGTCTTGTCCTTTATGTTATGTAGGTTTCGGTAAATCTATAATAAGAATCATTAAAAACCTAACCTTGTTTCCTAGATAACTCCATTATATCTCACGAAGAAGGATTAGTGTTTTTTGACATAAAAAAAGGCAGGAGCTTACGGGTCATTTTGTCGTTCCACCCTATCACTCCTGACGCCTTGTCATGACTTCTATACTATATCCTCTACTCCATATAAATATTACACGTTCTGGTTCTACCCGAAATGAGTCACTTCTGCCACAAACCCACGGGCTTCTAACAAGATATCATCCCGGACTTGTTCATATCTTTTCGGAATCGTAAGACCTTCAGTATGTTCGAGATGTTCAATCAAACGCTTTTTATGATATTCAAACTCAGTAGTTGACTCACTTGATTGAATCAGTCCAATCATATGAATAATTTGACGTGAAGCGTGAATCAATGTCTCATCTGAATCATTCGAGGAGCGTTGGATAGAATCTTCGAAGAGCTGTGACGGTTTGAATCGACTTAAGGTCGAACCATCGACGAACTCGATATAGATAATGACAAGGTAAAAGACAAGTCCTGTCCTGAAAATCCTCTCGTATAGTGGAAGAAAATCTGACGCCCATGTTGATAGCAACATGGATACAGCCAACATATATATCGAAAAATGAAATACTTTCTTGACCCATTTTAGTTTATTCATCATCATACACCTCCTTTTAAATCATTCTAATTTCATTGACGTCATTTATTCATAGCTACCACCATCTGATAAGCAACAGATTCCCCCAGAGAAGAGAGTCGATGATGAGCGATTTGTATTTTGACTATTGTTTATATATAATTACATTATAGTCAAAATAAGGAGGTGAGCGGCATTCCCTCGAATGCCAATTATCATGAAGATGAGAAACAAAGTGCTCTCTACTGCGTTCGTGCTTTCGTTGATTGTTTCCAACGACACGGGGGTTGCTTACGCAAGTGTATTGGACGGTCATGCACAAGAGACGGATTTAGTACAGGAGGTTTCGGAATTGTTTTATCAAGCTCCGGAATCACTTCCTCTTACACATGAGGCTAAAAAAAAGCTTCAAGCACAATATGTAGATAAATATATGCCGAAAGAAGGATGTGCATTGGTGGAAGAGTTGCCTAAAACTTCAGACATCCACTATACGCCACCAAAACCTAAACCAAAGCCAAAGGCAATGAGCGCTGTCGCTCAAACAACAAAGAATGCAAAAGCAACCGCAATACAAAAGACATCACTGACGAAAAAAACGAAGCTTCCGGCATCCGGTGAAGAGAGTACGGTCAACGGAAAATCGATTTCGATGACAGCCGAAGAACGATTATGGTTAGAGAAGCTAGTAGAAGCCGAGTCCGGCGGAGAACCCTATGAGGGTAGACTAGCTGTTGCAACCATCATCGCAAACCGTATCGAGATGAAAGAGTTTCCGAATACAGTGATGGCAGTCATTACTGCTCCAAAGCAGTTTTCGCCATTTATGGACGGTTCGATTCACAAAAAGCAACCGAGTCCCGATACGAAAAGAGCGGTGGCTGAGGTGTTCGATAACGGAGTGAGAACGCTTGGGCGAGATGCGGCATTTTTTTGTACAGTGGCAATTGCACCGAATAGTTGGATTGGACAGAACAAAACGCTTATCAAACAGATTGGCAATCATGCCTTTTTTGAAAAATGATGATTCTAATACCAAAAAGAGAGGAAACGCTATTCATTGCGTCCCCCCTCTTTTTTATTGCTTATACGAACCTTCAAAAATAACCTTTTTTTGAAACGCTACTAGGTCATCATATGGAACAAAGTAGTATTTTCGATTGGAATCTGCCAGGAATGAGACTACGACGTCGCCCGTCGGCAGTACCAATACATCCGTTTCTTCTTGCCTAGCTTCGTTTAATATAGCCCTCACATACATTGTCATCAATGCTTTTAACGGCTTAGGATTGTTCAATTGTTTATCCACCCAATCCAAGTAGAATGCCTCACTATAGACTTCTGTCCATGCGAGGATATTGTAGAGACCCAAGGCAACCGGTATGATGAAATATCCCGAAGCACCTTCTGTCACAGCCATAAACAAAGCAAGCGACAGGCTCAACAATTGAGAGAATAATAGGTAGTAGCGGGTCTCATAGATAGATGTAGCATATACCTTCTCCAATTTCATCCGTCGCACTCGTTCATCCTTGACCAGATTTGGTTTCATCTCGCTAACAGTGAACGTATAATCTCCGTGCTCTATCAAATACATATCTTTTTCTTGAAAGAAATATACCCCTCCCTCAATTGTGAATGGGATTGTCTCTTTTGAATCGATTTCTTTGTCGATAGCAAATGCCATCTTCCGAATCTTCTTTAGTCGATTTTCAAATCGGTCAGAAAGATACATCCCAATTAAGTATGGGAGCGAAAGAGAGAGCGCAACCATAATCATATTGTCGTTCACCATGCCGATGACGCATAATGCCAGGAGTCCGGCACTTAAAATCAAGCGTACAACCCATTTCATCGAAATCACACCCTTTTTTTCATTATTCTATGTGTCTTACTCCGTCTTATTCGGACATAAAAAGAGGTGGTTATTCTCCACCTCTTCTTAATGTTTAATTTAATTGTGATAAATCAGGGAGACATGCTTCGGCTTCAAGTAAAAGTTTTTCAATTTCTTCATCCATCTTTTTAATCTCGTCCTCTGCCTTGTCTGGTTCAACACCCATTTCTTTCATCTCATTTTTCACCTGAGTGTATTGGGAGCGCAGTGTTTTAAGCACCGTCTCATCTTGAATTTTCTTTGTCTCTGCCTGTTTCAACGTTTTGTTGAGCTCAGCTACTTTTTTGTTCAAAACCTCGTTTGTGTGTGTATGTGACATATTCATCATCCCTTCTATTATTTATCCGACATGAGCCGTTACGATAGTTTCAATTCTAGCTTCATCGATTTTGCTCAAGCATACCGGACATGAGCCTACGGAATTAAGAGCTTTCTTGTACTCTTCTAGCGTCTTCATTAAATGAGCAGTTGATTGTTTAACGGCTTCAGCGGCTTTCGCACCTTCGTTTTGGATATGCGAAAGGTTTGATACCTTTTCAGACAATCGCTTTCGTTTTTCAATCTGTAAAAGAAGTTTCTGCATCAATTCTTCCGATTTCTCCAATTTCGAGAGAGCTTTTAGCTCAACTTCGATTGAATCGATTTTCTTTTCCAAATCCAGACGCTTGGTGTCCGCCAAGAGATAAACTTCATACCGTTGAACAAGCTTTGTTCGTTCGATGATAAGTCCCTCGATTTTGTCGAACAACTCTCGTGCTTGAGACACCGAGGACAATTTTTGAATACTTGCTTTGACAACTTCCGCCTCATTCCTCATTTTAGTCAGGCGCATTGAACGTTCTTTCAAAGCGTTCCGCTGTTGAAGACGTGCCATGACCTCATTCATTTTCGCAATCGCATCTTCAACCTTGTCAAGTTTTTTCAAAGACTGCTCTTTCTCGTCAATCTTTTCTTTAATATGACCTAACTCAACAAGTTTGGACTGAAGTTTGTCACGATTTAACTTTAATTCGTCAATCTTCGCCATAATATCCTCTAACTTAGCGAGTTTCTTCTTCGTCTCATCCAAGTGAGCATATTGTTCAATATTCTCTTCAGTCGCTTTGAGTTGATTCGTCTTTTCTTTTTCAATTTGATTTAGCTTCTTCGTCTCTGCTTCTAAATCTTTCAATACCGCATCCACAAAGTGCGTTTGGTAAACAGACCCGATGACCTTTGCTCTCATACTCGGGGTAAAATTCCCACTAATGAAGAACCACCCGTCGCCCTGACGTTGAAAATTGAGCGGGATATCCTTATCCGTATCAATATCCAAACTGTTATATCCAAGGAGTTCTTGAATCAGCGACAAACTCTTCGTGTTGTATACCTCGACTTCCGCAGTCATTGGATTATAGACCTCATAGCCGTTTTTACCGGATTTCTTCCGGTCAACAACACGACTTACAATATAGCCATTCGAGAGATATAAGCTTACCTTTGCATAATCTTTCCCATGATGGATGAGGCGTCGGGGGTTCCGTCCGGCATTCTCAAAGACCCAATCGAACGCTGACATGATAGACGATTTACCTGCTCCCGATTCCCCGACGAAAACATTCAATCCGCTTGAAACTTCAAATTCAGAATAGACATGCGATTTAAAGTTCTCTAGTACAACTTTTTCAATCGTGTAATCTGGAGCGGGCTTTGTCACTTTTTGAATGGCATCCATCTTCGCAGATACTCTATCGATAGCCTCATCAATCGTTTTCTCATCAAGGTGTTTATTTCCGGCGATTTCACGGATAATATCCTTGATATTGGTACCGCCCTTTAGTTGCGCCTTGTTTACGATGGATTTGATTTCTTCCATTTGAGCATTTCTGGCGTCTCGCATCTCAATCTTCTCACGTGAGAGAATATCTTCTCCAACCTGTGCAGATTTTAAATAGATGGTCTTGACGGAAATGCCCTTTTCCTTCGTAGCTTCAATTAACAATACCTTGGGACGCCGTTTCATTTCTTTCTTATCATTCTTCATACGCACCGGCGAACCAGGATTTACGAAGAACTTTCCATCAACTTCCGTCAATGGGAAACCGATGTGGTCATGCCCCGAGATAGTCAGGTCAGCCTTTGTCTTCTTCGCAATTTTGTCCAATACCGTATGCGGGAACATATCTCCCATATCCTTGTTCGTCAAATAACCATGGACGATATGAATATGAATGTCTCCTGCTTTCTCTTCAATGATATAGTCAGACAAACGCTCGTCACTATCCATCCCGATATCATAGCTTGTAGCAGTGACGGCGACCCGAAGACCCTCTTCATCTGTAAAAATGAACGGCTTCTCTTTCGTAGGAAAATGCATGAATCCGATTTTCTCCAAGAAAGCAAGTGTCGTTTTGGGATAGCTTTTCAACGATTCCCCGAACAGCTCATGGTTCCCGACGGCTCCGAGAATAGGTGTCCACGATTCAAACTCCTTCGCAACATCTTCCGGAGTTAGTTTGCCTAGCATAAGAGACCCTAATGTCGAGAAGATATCGACCGTACTCCACCTTTTCACCAAGTCGCCGATGAAGTCGTATGGCACCTTAGGTTTATCCAAGAAATCTCCTGGTTGCAAGAAGGCTTTGACATTGTGCTTCTTACCTAACGACTTGATTTCTTCCGTTTTCGCATTCACACTTGCGTGATAATCATCTGTCCGGTTTTCCGGCACATCGACCCGCTCGTGCTTGTCTCCAAAGTAAATAAATTTCACTTTTAATCACCCTTCCGCATAAGCTGATAGTATAAGTATATCCCTTTTTTATTCATATTGATACTTATTATTTGCACTATAGTCAAAATAAATGCCATATATCTCAAACTTGTTTGACCATGACTAAAGCATACAGAGCATGAATAGAATAAGGACAAGGTAGACATATCATTATTTGACAATAGTCAAATAAAAAAATATGATTATACCATAGAAAGAGAAGGGGGATGATTCGATATGAATCTAGTCATTACTGGTAAAAAGATTGATTTGACCGTGGGGTTAAAAGAACTTGTTGAGAAAGAGCTACAGTTTCTAACTGATGTGCTTCCAGAAGACAAGGCAGTCACCGTCACGATTGAGGCGTCACCAATTATGAAGGCAACCGTATTGTTTTACCACAACAATGATGTTGTTCGCTTAGAAGAAACCGGTGAAGATGTTTACGTGTTCTTCCCTCGATTGGCAAAGAAATTGAAAAAACGCTTGCGAGACAATGATAAATTAGCTCGTGAATTCAAGAAAGAAGGACTCAAGCATCATCAACCGATGTCCCCATTGGACGAAGGCATGGAGCAGGATGTACAAGTCACAAAACGAAAACGTTTTGACATGAAGCCGATGTCTGAAAAAGAAGCCGTTCTTCAGATGAACCTACTTGGTCATCAGCAGTTCATTTTTGCAAACGCAGATATGGACGGGACTATCTGTTTGCTTTACACACGAAAAGACGGAGACTTTGGGGTTATCGAGACTTCAGCCTAATATTAATCATCACTAAAAGGAGTTCCTCAAATGAGGAACTCCTTTTTTTATAAGACATCGTTGTCTTCGTTGAAGAAAATATCTGGCTGTCCAATGGTTGAAGCGCCCGGATGATTATATGTCGTTTCATCCGCAACAGGCGCATTCGCCTTTTTCGGCACATCTTCTCCTTCTTCGAAGAAAATGCCATCACTCTCCTGACGTTTCGGTTTAGGAGTAGGAGGTGTCACTGGAGGCGTGAAAACGTCATACTGCTCACCCGAGAGCGGGTCTTGTACTGACATATGCTCGTCCTCGAATGTCGGGATATTCTTAGCGGGTACCGGCACCGGAGTTCCGAATCCCGCTAGTTGGAGCATTTTTTCTCTTCTCTCAGCTTGTTCCTCATTGTACTCCATCACCATTTCATCCAATAATTGATTCAATTCTTTAGGAATATATTCAATTAAGCTGACTCCTGGAGGTTGTACACTATTGTTTTTCATCAATGCATGTGTGACCTGACCGAATGGACGGAAATGAATCTCGGTAGCGGAGAATCGTGCCTTCTTCTCTTTAACTTCTCGACTGGTCTCAGTCTTTGCCCCACCCGAATGGAACAAGCTGAACTTTTTGCGTGAGATGCCTTTGTCGATTCTGGTTTCTTCGATTTCACCGAAGTATTTCTCAAAATATTGGTCATCCGCATTTGACCCACCCGGGTACACGACAACATTACGACAGTTCGTGGACACAACTTCCAAGAAGTCCTTTCCAGACTGACCGCCACGACCGATTAAAGCTCGTGATTGAGTCGCAAGGTGCGATGCCACACGATAAGAGCGTCCTTGCGTGAGCATATCTTCGAACCCAGGGTTTGCATAGACTTGGAATTCGTCGATGTAGAGCATGTTCCCTTTACGTGTAAACTCATTGCCTGGACGACGGAAGACCGCAGACTGAAGCTGTAGGATGATGAAGAAACCAAGGAATCTCCCTAGCTCACGAAGTTTACCTTGAGCTGTCGCAATCGTGATGACTGTACCGTTTTCAAGCGCCGCATCAAAATCAACGTCACTCCCCCGCCCTGGTGGTGGATTTAAGACACGACGGAGATATTCATTTGATGTCAATTTTGCCACCTGTGAGCGGATTCCCGAACAGTGTTCATAAGTCTTAGTTGCCGTTTTTGTTCCTTTCGCACCTGTAAAGTAATCTTGCATGAACCACAATGCGATGTCCGAGTTTTCCTTTTGAATCGTTTCGTTCGGAGAACTAACACGAGAGAACTCCATCACCATTTTCTCTCCCGCTCCGCCCGTGTTGTGAATGAGGCTGTCCAATTGCAACAAGGTCGCATCATTTCCATACAGTCGTTTCAGAACTTTCAGAGATTTTCGAACAAGGTTTTCGTTCATATCAAGGAAGAATTGTGGCGAATCCGGGTTTAACATTTTAAATGTCATCGCCATGTTTTCAATCACATCTCCCTCGTCCCCATAGAGAGGGTTGAAATACGGGCAATCCGGTAAAATCGGGTTGAAGTATTGAACTTCTCGACCGTAATGTTTCGCCATTGCCCAAATCTTTTCTGCAAGGTCACCTTTAGGTTCGATTACCGTAATTCCGATTTCAGGCACTTGCATGTCTTTATTAATCATTGGGATGATAGTTTGCGATGTTTTACCTGAACCAGTCGGACCTAGTACGAGCATATGCAGATAACGGTCTTTTAACGGTACGACTATCGGCTTTTTATCATCAATGTCTTTCCCGATAACGGCGTCACCATCCTGAACGACAGTCTCCGTTTCGAAGAGGTCTAGCAGTTTGGTAGACAAGTACGTCTCAAACATCTCCTTAACCGATTCTTGACGCCATAACCCGAATGAGGAAACAAATAAGAATATGTTCACAAGCATCATCACCGTGGTAATTGAGCTTCTCAACTCCTCATTCCCCACCTTATTCAAGCCAGATAAGAAAAAATGACTGACAATTGCCATTACAGCAATCAAGATGCTTGCTTTTAGCAACGATGCTCCGAATTCTTTTTCCTTTTCTCCGGCATGGTCTTTCAAAACCGTGAAAGCAATCAAACTTGTCACAAACGTAGTCAGGTGCACGAACATGATACTTTCTTTCATCATGAACGACACGACAAGCGCAGTGAGTTGGATTCCGGTCAACGCAATCATTACGCCAACGATATTACTTCCTAACATTTTTAGCGTTTCCGATTTTAAAGCTGTTTCAACGGATGTTTTCATTCACATCACTCCTTTTAATTTTTTTTACCTAACACTCAATGGTCAGTTCTTGCTATCCTATTTAATGGCTTAAAGGTATATTCATGAATGATGCGTTATACGGAAATACAAAAAAGAGAGGGTGTCCCCTCTCTCACTCTGTTGGATTCAAAAATGCTTTAAGCACCGCTTCTGGAATTTCTCCATTCTCAGCATCCTGTTGTGCCTGTTCTTGTTGATACTCGTCATTCGGTTTCAGGTACAACTCTTCAATTTCTTCAAAATATGCCACGTTCTGATAGTAATGGTTTATACCGTCCGGAACATAATATCCATACAACACTAGCTTCCCATTCATATATTCCCCTACGTATGCACGTACTTTTACATTCGGCTCTTCTTCACGAATCAACTCAACGACATGGATTTGATGCAATCCATCCAATACGTTAAACATACTGACAGCCACACTATTTTCTTGATATACTTCATCTTTTTCAGCATCTTCTGGTGATTGAATCATCCATTTGTCTTGAATTCTCCAAGGACCCGGGTTCAACGGTGTTAATGACTCTGAATCTTTATAAAGCGTCCGGCGCATTTCTTCTGGCAAGAAAAGTGGCACTATCGCCAACATCTCAGGTGTCTTGAACCCAGTCGGCAACACCTTCTTAATTTCTGATGTTTTCTTGCCCACAAGTCCTCTGGCGAATGTGGCATCTGCATACACTCCTGCGATTTCCAGATTCTTCTCTTCACTGAATCGATTTGAAGCAAGGTACTTTTCCATCTCCGATAGGATAGCGTCTACTTCTCCCGATTCTGCATATCTCAATAAAGATTCCTTCAACGTCCCCGATTGTTCCAATGGGAACTCTTTCGTCCCGTATCCTACAGGAGTAACACGCTTTAAATACGAGGTAGCTATGGTTTCTCGTACACCCTGAGCGTTTGCCTCTTTTTCTCCTGACTTATCACTCTGATTCGTGACGGAATTCACTACCTTCTCTTGTGGAGCTTCTTTCACAGGGTTCGTTCCGAATACATCAGACATCATGAATAAAGCCGTGCCAACGATGCAGACGCTTAAGAAGATTCCACCTCCTACAAGTAACCATTTATCCTTTTTCATCATAATCATCTCCTTTGATTTATGTTTATATCAATCGACAGACTACCTTCAGAATTTCACTTCCTTATGGTATTTCAAAAATTCCTTTTTTATAAGGACAACGAACAAAAGAGGGACTAGAGTCCCTCTTTTTAATTGAAAATGTATTCGATTTTGTCACCCAACCTCAACGATGCGTTACCTGTTTTTCCAGACCGCCACGTAAACGATTTCACCTCTGTCGGCTGTCCTTTCAACAGGAGTTTGACATCCTCTTTGGTAATGGTCGCTCCACTCATCTCTTTCCAGATGATTGTGCCGCATGAACCAGGATTGTTTTCACATGAATAAAACTTGTCACGTTCCAAGACCTTACCCTTACATTTCGGGCATGTCCCTAAGGACGTCGCCTTGCTCCCGCTCGGGGATTTCTGCGTGCCTTTCGAGCCATTGCCGAAACTCAACGCACCCTTCTTCTTATCATACAGTAGTGTTGCTTTCCATTGCTTCTTCTTATTGTCGAATTCCATCACTTTCGTCTCTTTTCCGCTCAAAATCTTTTTGAGCTCTGTTTTTGAGACTTTAGCTCCCCAAACGATATGACCCACAATGAAGTCACATGGGTTCTTATATTTCTCACATAAATAATAGTCTTTTCCATCGACAACTTTCGACCCGCACTTTGGACATTCTCCTAATGAGGGCTTGTCACTAGAAAGGCTTACCTTCAATGATTTTAACTTATTCACCATATCGGAAATATAAGCCCGCATTTCTTTATCAAAATCGGAAGGGCTATAGTTTCCTTTCTCCATCTCGCTCAACTTGTTTTCCCAATGAGCGGTCAACATTGGCGAAGCGATGTCCATGTCCCCGATACCTTCGATTATACTGATTCCATAATCGGTTGCATAAAACGATTTTTTCTTCCGCTCAATCATTTTCTTCTCAACGAGCTTGTCAACGATGCCGCCACGAGTTGCCGGTGTGCCGATGCCATTGGCTTCTTTGATGACCTCTTTCATCTCATCATCTTCAATGAGTCGTGAAACATTCTCCATAATGGCGTTCAAGGTAGCGTCATTGTAACGAGGAGGCGGACTTGTCTTCTTCTCAATGAGACGAGAGTTGACCAGGTCAAATTCCTCCCCTTTCTTAACATTCGGTAAGAGCGTGTCCTTTGAATTCATAGGATACAAGCGCATAAATCCGAGGTCTTGAAGAAGGCTACCGTTCGTCTTGAACTTGTGTCCATTCGCCTCTGTGACAATACTCGTCTTTTGCGTCTCCATCGGAGGCAAGAAAATAGCTAAGAAACGACGGGCGACCGTCATATACACATTCACTTCCTCTTTCGTTAGTTTCCCTAAGTCAGGAACCACACCAGTTGGAGTGATTGCATAGTGGTCTGTAACTTTTGCGTCATTCACATATTTTTTATTTTTGCCGACCTTCGCCAACAACGTCGAATCCGACATGACATCTTTCGCTTCAGATTCCAGACCAGGAAGCATCGTGAGCGGTTTCAACATTTTCGAGAATTCTTTTGCAAGCGCCTCGGTCAAGAAAGCAGAATCTGTTCGTGGGTATGACAAAAGTTTCTTCTCGTACAATGATTGTGCCACAGCGAGCGTTTCCGACATCGTGTATCCAAACAGGCGGTTACATTCGTTCTGTAAATTCGGAAGACTATGCAGTTCTGGAGCATATTTCATTTCTTTCTTTTTTGTAACTTCAATGATTTTACCTGTAGAACCGAATTGAGGGATTAACGTCTCAGCCTTTGATTTGTTCAGGAATTGAGAATTCCCTTCGGTATCAAAATAGATGCCTTTGTATTTCCCGAAATCCGCTTCAATCTCCCAGAATGGTTTCGGCACAAAGTTACGGAGCTCTAACTCTCGGTCAACAACAATCTTCAGTGTCGGTGTCATGACCCGCCCCAATGGTGCGTTTTTCCCTGTCGTCAGTCCATATGCTCTGGAAAAATTCATGCCAATGAGCCAGTCCATCTGAGCACGATTGAAGCTTGCTTCTTTCAATCCGTTCAAAAGTGCATCATACTTACGAAGATTCTGAAGAGCTTCTAACAATTTGCCTTCAGTCATATCTTTGAACCAGAGACGTCGAACGGGAATCTTCACGCTCACCTCTTCTAAGAACGCCCAAGCGATAAGTTCTCCTTCACGTCCCGGGTCGGTTGCGACGATGACAAAATCATGTCCCCCATTCTTCACGAGTGTTTTGACATCCTTATACATTTTGACCTTGTCACGGGTCGGGCGATAGATGAACTGTTCTGGCATCATCGGAAGATGCGCCTTATCCCATTTCTCCCATTCAGGATTGTAAGCAGACGGTTCGACCAACCCCATCACATGACCTGCGAAAGTTGTGAATTCCACATCATATGGGATTTTTGTTCGGTTTGCATTATAGACCTCCTGAATCTGTAGCATTTGACTCGGCTTCTCTGCAATCAAGATTGCTTTTTTACGACTCATTACAACAACTCCTTTTGATTATGACTATTGGGGTTATCCCAAAGATGTGCTTATCCTATGCATGTTCTCACGAATCATAAATGTTCCGTCAATCTGACTAGAATCATTCATAATTAT
Organism: Exiguobacterium sp. s163; assembly: GCF_018617135.1. Taxonomy (GTDB): domain Bacteria; phylum Bacillota; class Bacilli; order Exiguobacteriales; family Exiguobacteriaceae; genus Exiguobacterium; species Exiguobacterium profundum. The sequence goes on along the minus strand of NZ_JACSJN010000003.1, from coordinate 248,563 downwards.
TTAAGAAACTCAATTCTCGCCACATTGTGATACAAATAACTGATTCAATCAGAAAATAAGTAAAAACAGGCATTTTACTGATACGAATTATCACGTTACTCCATATCTCGCTATATAATGTCACGCTATTAGCTCTTCAGAGTGTTCACTCCCCTATTTTATTTATTTGTGTCATTTTAATTGTATCCATAATGCTTTATTATCACAAATAAATTTTGACTATAAAACAAAAAAGACCGTAGAACAGTCTTTTCTATAGGTTTGCTACAATCTTTTCTCGAATCAATGAGTGCCTGTCATTCGTATTGATTCGCTTGACACTTCGATTTAACAACTCCTCATCTCCGAACATGATGGCTACCTGCTTCGCTCGTGTATAAGCGGTATACACCAAATTTTTATCCAACATCTTTTCTTGTGTCGGATGTACGGGAATGATGACGATTGGGGCTTCGCTCCCTTGTGATTTGTGAATCGTAATGGCATATGCTAATTCCAATTGTTCAATCGTCTTGTCTACATATTCAACCGATTCTTCTTTATCTGGAAATTCGACTTCGATGACAGTCTCTTCCTTTCCTGAAGACCTGCGCACAAAGATGCTCAAAATCGTACCGATATCACCATTGAAAACATCTAGGTCGTAATTGTTTTCCATTTGCATGACACGGTCACCCACCCGTAGAATCATCCCGTCAGGCTTCACGATGTCGATATATTCTGTCGGCGGATTGAACTCATATTGAATCAAACGGTTCAATTCTTCCACACCTAAATCCCCACCTCTCATAGCTGAAAGAATGAGAATGTCTTGCATCTTAAACCCTTTCTTCATAAAGCGATGCATAGACTCGATAACGTCACGTTGGATTTGTCGAGTATCTGAGCGCTGAATAAAGTAAGAATCGCCCCTTTTCGAATCAAACGTCATGCCGTCCGCATCCTTTGTCGTGAGACCTTTTATGATGGCATGGGCATTCGTCACGATTTGTGATTGTGCCGCCTGTCTAAAAATCTCGTTCAATTCAACACAAGGGATTTTTTTACTCTCAATCAGGTCACGTAGCACTAATCCCGGACCGACGGAGGGTAGTTGGTTTACATCCCCTACAAAAATGAGTCGGGTTTTATGAGAGATGTTCTGAAGAAGTTTTGAGAACAAATAGGCATCTATCATTGAACTTTCATCGATGATTGCAAAGTCCTCTGTGATAGGAGTGAGTTCTTCGGCATGACCAAACCCTTTCATCCCGAGACTACGGTGAATCGTTTCAGCTTTTTTACCTGAAAGTTCCGTCATTCGTTTAGATGCTTTCCCTGTTGGAGCCAATAGCCGAATTCTAGCTGATGGATTAATCGCTTCGATACATTTCACAATCGTATTCGTGGTTTGTGTTTTTCCGGTGCCTGGACCCCCTGTTAGAATCGAGAATCGATTCTCTAGCGCCATATAGACTGCTTCACGCTGTCTCGTAGCTAATGTAAGGAATTTTGATTCGTATTCAGTCAAGAAGTCATCGATTTGTTTACGTTCAGCAAAAGGGTTGATAAAACCTTCCTTGATTTCGATGAGTTTCTTTATGATGTTCTCCTCGATGTGATAATAGCCCGGGTCATAGACATAAGACTTCCCGTTCTCAACAGAATCCTCCGTAATCAAGAATCGTTCATTAACTAGTTCTTGCAGTAGCGCTTCGACCTCAACCTTTTCTACTCGGTTTCCATCATTATAAGGACTCACTTTAGAAAGGAATGCCCCTGACATAAAATCTTCAATCATGTCATCTTTTGGCACACAGATGTCTCCATAGCGTTCCATACGATAAGAAATGTAATATAATAGCGCTTCTCGATATCGATTGCGATTCTCTGGGGATAATCCGAGAGCATATGCCACTTTTTCTGCATCCATGAAGTTCAATGTGTTGATTGGGCAGATAATGTATGGATTGCTCTTAATCTTTTTCACACACTCTCTCTTTAACTGATTGTAAATCGGGCTTGCGATATTCGACTCTAACGCAAGGTTTTGAAGGAACTCTACCAACAATTCGAACTCACGATGTCCCGAAAGTTTCTCATGGATGCTCAATGCCGTCAGTTCCGTAAATCCACATTCCAACAACACCTTATGGTCTTCAGAGATTTTTGAAATCGCATCGACACCTAGCGTTTTGACAATGCGCTCAGCCTTTTTCTTCCCAACACCTTTGATTTTTCGTTTGATAAAATCAATCACTTGAGATTCGACTTGTGGAAGTGTTGAAGTAGGCACTTCTGTCAATTCGATGAAGCGACCGAACGTAGGGTGGACTGAAATCATCCCCTCTCCTTCATAAACGTCACCCACGAATGGAGAAACCATTTTCCCTTGTACTGTCATTTCTTTTGGTAAAGGTTCACCGGTCTTGTTGCTCGACATGAGTTTTGCTTTGACAATGGCATATTTGGAACTAGCGTTCATATACATAACTTTTTTGATTTCGAATCGAACCATAAAAGAATTGTCCTGTCCGGCGCGTTTCGCCTTTCCAATCATCTCATTCATCTGCATCCACTCCTCATTAACGATAAATCAATTATAATTTTTGACTATAGTCAAAATCAAATTTACCCGTGTCTATCTATGAAAAAAATTCTTCCAAACGGATTGTAGTCAACAGGCTGGTTTTTCAATGCAGTCTATCGGTTTATGTTTCGGGAAAGTTGCGTGAGTGCAACTTCTTCAAACCATGCTTCGGACGTATGCAGGTATTAAAGATTATTCAGATGATTAGAATAACGCTAGATGAAGCGTCTCTCCTATTTGGGGAGCCAGAAAAAAAGGAGGTAGCGATATGAAAAAGTATGCCATTTTATTAGCCGAGGAACGTGAAACCATCACATCCTTATTGAAGCGTGCAATCAATGACAGTCCAACTCATGACAGAACAGACAACTTATACATTGCCCACAATGCGTCAGACTTGGAGAAGTATCTGGATTACGAGCCGTCGATTCTTCTGTTGTCCAGTACCTTCTCAGAAAAAGACCACAATGAACACATAGTGTCCATTTTGACGAAACATCCGAGACTGAAGGTCATCTCACTTCACCACCGATACTCAGAAAGAAGTCCTTTGAAGCATGGCGCTTTTGCAGTCATAGACAAACCCGTTCGGAATCCTGTCCTGTGGGCAAAAATCAAGGAATCTATGGACGCTCTTGATGCGGAAGGAATGTCGAGTGAATTAAATTTTGAATCTGAGACGGATAGCAACTTCATTCTGCTCGACGTAGAAGAAGAGGAAACCATTGAAACGCCTGATTCGTTTCATGTGGAACATCTGAAATCCGTTTTGTTTCACGTGGAACCAGAAGACTCATTTCATGTGAAACATGAAGTTGATACGAATCAATCCGTGGAGCCGAAAGCTTCTAGCGATACTCTATTCATTGTTGATGATGGTGACGATTTCGACCCATTTGCGACACCACCTGCACCAAAGCCAACAAAGAATACTCGTAACGAACCAACAATTCTTATTCTGGACGACGAAGAGGATACTGCCCCTTTAAATGTCGTTCATAAAGAAACGACATCATTAAAAAACGAGACAATGATGTATACAGAGGAACAGACCTTTCTCATCACTCCAGAAGCGGAGGAGGATGAATCGAATGTCGAGGTTGCTCAGCAGGATGTCGAACAACCTTCCGTCTCGATTAGCGTAGATATGGATACAGAAATGACGTCACCAGTCACCCCAATCGACATCCAACCCGTGATAGAACCACATAGAACCACCCTAGAACCAATAAGCGAAATATTTCAGGATGAAGACGCCTATGATAAGAAATCCAAATGGACAAAAGCGGATGAGGGGTTTGTATCCAAGAATGGTCAGTTCGTGACACTCGCACCACCAAGACCTCAGGTGATTAATGGGGGGGCAAGTGCCAAGCGAGTAGAGAATGAGCCATCCTTAGATGGGGGCAAGCTTTTCGGTTCCGTCAAAAGATTATTTAAAAAGTAAAACCTTAAAGGGGGAATTTAAAATGGAAAAAAATACAGAAGTACTAGAAAAGTTCGAGAAATTTATGGAGGAAGGTCGTCCGCTCGTATCGACGATTCGCATGACAAAGAATGATGCAGAGCTTGACACAGATGTATTGATGCTCGATTTCGACGGAGTGGTCGCATATGTTCCACGTGAAGAATTCGACATTCGCCCAGTTAAGAACTCATTGGTCAAATACGTTGGGAAGAAAATTCGTGTTGTTGTCAAAGAAATTCGTGAAGACGGGCTAGTCATTTGCTCACGTAAGATGCTACTTGAAGAACAGCGAGCGAAGTTACTTGAACGCATGGCTACAGGCGAAACGGTGATTGCTCGAATCAAGACTTTCACTAAGTTCGGTGCATACGTACAAGTCGATGGCATCTCATTCTTGCTCCAAAACAAACACTTCTCTGAAGACTATACGACTATCTCTGAAGTGATGCAAAAGGGAGACGAAGTCGAAATCAAGTTGCTTCGTGTCAATCAAAACGGAAACCTCTTTGCAGAGGCGGCACAGAAGTACAAGTCTGATACGGTTGTGAGCCTAGACATGTTCGAACGTGACCAGGTCGTTGTCGGTACGATTCGTAACATCAAGCCGTTCGGTGTATTCGTTTGCATCGCACCTAACCTTGATGCACTTTGCCCGACTCCGGAAGATGTGGAAATTGATATGGGTATGAAAGTTCAATTCCGTATCACGAAGGTGGCGAACGAAGAAGGTAAAGTCCGTGGTAAAATCCTTCGTGTTCTTCCTGAAGAACAAGAAGAAGAAATCTTGTAAGGCGAATCGGAACGAGGTGGTGAGGGACAACTTGTCCCTTGCCTCTTTTCAAACAAGGAGGGGATTATAGATGAGTTTCAATTATGTAAAACAAAAAGATGAAGGAAACATTTCAAAGATTCCGAATGATTACCGACAAACGTTTCGATATCCGTTCGCCGTGACAAGTGTTTCTAAGAATTCCGTCATCAAGATGAAAGTCGATGGCACACTCACTGAGCGAGACATCAAGATTGTACATTTCTTGTTCAAGCATACTTTTGCAACAGCATTGCAGATTCAAAAGTTCTTCAATGCAGAGGACAACTATCAGAGCATCAAGAACCGCTTGGAGAAGCTTGTTCAATACCGACTTATCAACGTGTTCTCGTTGGGGCAGGTTGAAACGGAACGCCTAGAACCGGATGCCTTGATGATTTATTGCTTAGACTTTGGTGGCAAATATATCGTTTCTCACTTCACAAATGAAGACACTAGCGACTGGTTCTCACATGTGAATATCAAGGGGTCTGAAAATGTGGCACGAGACCTCATGATTACTGATTTTTACCTGCAACTGATGGACTCCATCCCAGACCGTGTCGAGCATTTTAAGAAAAACCCGACTATGCGAGCAGGAGGAAACAACATTGTTCCGGCTTTCGAGTTCTCATACAAGTTCGGGTTTGAGAAGAAATATGTCGTAGGGGAGGTCGTCCGTAGCGGAGAAGCCTTTATTCAGTTTAAAGATAGGATTCAAAAGATGGAACCTCTCTTCACGACGAATGCTTGGCGAAAATTCTATGTAGATGTCGAACAACCGCCGATTTTAATCGTATTGGCAGAAGATGACTATACAGCGCTTGACTCAGGTGTTGTCGTGACGAACGGTACCGAAGTCGAACGATTTGTCCTTACGACTTCAGACCGTATTCAAAACCCATTCGGTGAAAAGGGTACCTTCTTGCGATTTATCAAACCTGAACCAGGGACGGCAAAAGATAAGCCCATGCTTGCTCAGACAGCTATCGCCGACTTCAAAGAGCAATAAAAAAGACCTCAATGAGGTCTTTTTTTGATTATAGAAACATGTTGAAATAGATTTCCATGACAATCGGAAAGCCACCTAACATCGCTGTACAGAACCCAACCATACATAACTCGAACATAATGAACGTTCGTGCATGAGGGTTAGAGCCAGTCGCACCCAACTGCATAAATAGGATAATGAAAGCAAGGATACCAGAAAGCACACCAAACGCTACGACACCATAAACAAAAATCGTATATTCTTGATAGAAATTCGTAAGTGCTCCCCAAAGGTCTTTCGGTATCCCCATCTGCCCACCACTAGCACTGGCGAATGTGGAGCTCAACATGAAGGCGGATGCAAAAGATAGCATCCCCATTAATAGTTTTCTCGTTCTCATAATTCATCCCCTCCTTTTCTGATTTATCTTATGCAGGGAAGAGGGGAATAAACCTAAAAACGGTTCAATCCTTCATGATGGATTTGTATTAACTCCCGCATCTGTATAGGATAAGCAATAAAAAAATGAAAGGAGTGACTGCCAATGGGTCACCATCTAGAGATTGAAAAACAGGATGTCATCGTTCTGTCAGACATTCATGGAAGATTCGATTTGCTTGAGACCTTGATAAAACAAGTTGAAGAGAATGAAGTGATGCTACTTCTTGGTGATTACTGTGACCGGGGGAATGATTCACTTCAAGTCATCAAGCTAGTCAAAGAATTCGTAGAAAGCGGAAGGGCGATTGCAGTCAAAGGTAATCATGACCAGATGTTTTTAGATTTTCTGGATGACCCTTCGGCTGAGCCAGATTGGTATTTTGGTCAAGGTGGAAGGGAGACCGTTCAATCATTTTATGGAGGTAACGACATCGGATTCAACGTATCATTGCGCTACACTCCTGAAAAAATTGCACAAGACATCTTGATGATGTACCCTGAGCTGATTGATTTTTTACGAGCACTCCCGCTCACTATCGAGATGGATGGCTATCTGTTTGTCCATGCAGGAGTCAAATCACATTCTAAAGATTGGAAATCTTCGACGCTACCACAGGAGTATTTATGGATTCGTCAGGATTTCTATCTTCGTCCGAACGATACCGGGAAGCGAATTCTATTTGGGCACACAAGTGCATACCATCTCCCTTTGCACGACACACCAATCTGGGTGAACAAGGAAGGAAATCTGTTCGGCATCGATGGCGGGGCAGGAGGCTCCGGATGTCTGAACGGTGTTAGAATTCAAAACGGGAAAATTATCGGCGTCTACAAAGTATATAAGTACGACGAATGGGACTATGTGCCGTTCGAACGTTAAAATAAAAAGGAGATGATTTGAGAAATGAACGAACAAAAAGGATTGTTCATCACGTTGGAGGGTGGCGAAGGAAGTGGTAAGACTACCCTTTCTAAACGGATGAAAGAAGAATTAGAAAAGTTAGGTGTAGAAGTGGTGTGTACACGAGAGCCTGGTGGTGTTCCAGAGGCGGAAGCAATTCGTGGACTCATTATGGGAAAAGAACTTGATTCGACGACGAATGCGTTGCTATTTGCCGCCGCAAGACGAGAACATCTACTAAAGAAGGTGTTGCCTGCACTTGAACGTGGGGCTATCGTCATCTGTGACCGCTATATTCATAGCTCATTGGTGTACCAAGGAATCGTGGGGGGGATGGGCGTCTCAGAGGTGTTTGAGATTAATAGAGTGGCAATTCAAGGTGTTCTTCCTGACTTGACCCTATATCTCGACATCGAACCGGCGCTCGGAATCGAACGAATCCATTCGAATTCAAATCGAGAAATTAACCATTTTGATGAAAAGCCATTCACCTATCATGAATCGGTTCGAGAAGGCTATCGGGCACTACCATTCTTGTATCCAGGACATTCATTTGTTGAAATCGATGCCTCAGGGAATGAAGAGACTGTCCTTCGCAATGCAATGGATAAGTTAAATGGATTAATCAAAGCAACGGTTGCTGTTTAATCGATGAAGTGAAAAAATATATAGAGAGGGAGAAAGTGTATTGACTCACTTTCTCTTTTTTCTGTCAATTAAATTTGACAATCGTCGTCAAACTGTCTTACAGTAGACCTAAAGTACTATATTTGCACATAGATGGAGGTGGCAGGAAAGATGATGGAATCACGTTTAGAACTTTTACATGAGATGGGATACCGAATTGAATCAAAAGAGCCCCCTGTACGATTAAAGCTCCGAGAAATCATGAAAAATAAAAGAATGACTGCTTCAAGGCTAGTGAAAGAGACTGGTCTTTCCCGACAAACGCTGAATGTCATCATGAAGGGGGAACAGAACCCTCGAATCGATGTAGCGCTAAAACTCGCAGAAGTGTTGCAAGTATCTGTGGAGGATATTTTCGCCCTTAACGATTCGGCATGGGAAACGATGGTTTTACAAGATGGTCGTGCCTTGTTCTGGGATTTGGCAGAGTTGCAATTGATAGAAGGACCCGTGGTGAAACAAATTGAAGAAGCGACCGGCATCGAGCATTGGGACACTGAAAATGAGACCCTTATAAGTGAAGAAGAATTTTTGCGGATTTGGGATGAGGAATTGAAGAATCATCTGGATGAGGAAATTGAGAAAGCACGTGAAGCTCAAGTGAGTCGTCGGGATGAGAAGATTTTTCAGAAGATGGCGAGAGACACTATCGAAAAACGCTTACGTGAGAAATATCCAACTCGTTTCCAACGAGTGGTTCAAACGATTCGACATGCATGACGAGAGCCTTGATAGGCTCTTTTTTATGTCCATAAAAGATAGACGCATCAATTTTTGACTATAGTCAATAATTATAATATTATTTAGTCAATATAATTTTGAACATCCGCATACCATGTCTATATAGCACATCTAGGAAGGAGGGGGCGCCAATGAAGCATCGTGCCCATAAGATTGCAGGTACGTGCGCAGGAATCATTACTGCGACAGCGCTATATTCAAAAGACATCCAAAGCGGAAACACTCTCATCGCCGTAGCACCGATGATGATTGGAGGGTATATCGGAGGTCTATTGCCCGACATTGACCATCCAAAGAGCAGGCTAGGACGCATCTTCTTCCCAATCGCTTGGGTCATCAACAAGCTTTTCGGGCATCGGGGCGCAACACATTCGTTGCTCGCACTGATTTTAGTGAGCATTCTGATTCTTATCCCAACATTTTCAATGACCGGCATGGTTGCTTTTTTGTATGCTCAATTTGCAATTGGCATCAGTGTGGGATTCGTTAGTCACCTCTTGCTTGATATGAGCACCGTGTCCGGCATCCCGCTATTGTATCCTTTTATCAGAAAATCATTTAACGTGGCGAATCTCAAAACAGGGAAGCATGATGCCCTCGTGTCTATTCTCGTCATTGTTCTGACAGCGACCACAATATATTTCTACGTATAAATCTCATAACGACACGCCGGGCTGAATAAGATATACCAATCAGTCAATACAGGTGTGTCGTTCAGTTTTGACACCATTAATTTGAAAAAGGAGATGTTTTATATGAAAAACGTGCTATGGGTTCGACCGAGTGAGACGCCTCAACGAATCGAGGAGCTGAAAGCTTTGCAGTCCTCAAAAGAACTTCGTCATCTGTCGAAGAGCGTCGTCGAGATTCTTTACAACCGTGGTTTCACCACCGTGACTGCTATTGAAGATTTCTTTGACAATGACCCGATGAAAGTTCATTCCCCGTATCTGATGATGGATATGGAGAAGGCTGTCGAGATTGTACAGGATGCTATCAATAGAGAGCTGAACATTGTCATCTATGGGGATTATGATGCAGATGGCGCATCTGCCACCTCGATTGGAGTGCTCGGATTGAGACATGCAGGGGCGAATGTGAACTACTTCATCAATAATCGTTTCAAGCATGGATATGGGTTAAATGTTTCAGGGATGGATGACCTATTGGAACGCTATCCTGATGTTGACCTAATTGTGACGGTAGACAATGGTATCGTGGCATACGAGGGAATCGAGTATGCTGTGAAGAAGGGGATTCGAGTTGTCGTAACCGACCACCACGACCCTGACCCGTCAGGAAAAATGCCGAATGCCGAAGCCATCATCAATCCAAAACGACCAGGGGATGAGTATCCGTTCAAAGGAATTTGTGGCGCAACGGTCATCTATAAATTCATGATGGCGTTATATTATGAAATGGATTTGGAATTGGACTATGTGGAAGACCTCATCGATATCGTCGGCATGGCAACAATCGGTGATGTCATGCCACTCATGGACGAGAATCGCATCTTTGTAAAAGAGGCTTTGAAACGAGTCAAGTCAGGGAAACGACCTGCTTTCGCCAAACTTGTGGAGAAGACCGGCGCATCCACGATTAATGAAGAGACATTCGGATTCTTGTTTGTCCCGATGGTCAATGCCCCGAGTCGATTGATTGGGGATATCGACCTCGCTGTAGACCTGTTCCTCTCTGAAGATGAGGAAGAAATGGAGAAATTGGTGGATGAACTGATTTCACTAAACGCTCAACGAAAAGAAATCACTGCTGAGCAAGAAGAAATTGCGATGCAAATGATTGAGAAAATGGGAGAGCAGACCGTTTATGTCTTATACAACCCTTCGTTTCACGAGGGTATTGTCGGGTTGGTGGCAGGACGTATCAAAGAAAAGTTCTATCGCCCCGCCATCGTACTGACAGAGCATAACGGTATTGCGAAAGGTTCCGGACGTTCAATTGACGGGTTCCACATCAACAATGCTTTGCATGCGAATAAAGACGCTTTGCTCAAATTCGGTGGTCATGCCGGAGCATGTGGGATGTCCGTTGACATCAACAAGATTGATGAGCTTCGTGAACGAATCAACGAGACAGCAAGCGCCCAACTCAAACAGGAAGACTTGGAACCGAAACTGGTGATTGATGCTATTGTGAATACAAAAGACCTCACCATCGATTACACGGATGAGTTGGATACACTACGTCCTTTCGGACAAGGTTTTTCAAAACCGGTTCTCAAGCTAGAATCTTTCGAAGGCAAGAAAGCCCACTACATGGGAAGCGAAAGTAATCATCTTAAACTTGAGAGCAAAGATAAAGTATCAATCATCATGTTCCGTTATGCTGAAGAGTTTAAAAAACTTGGTGAACCGATGACGGTTGACACGATTGGCTATCCGTCTTTAAACGTATTTCGTGGCGAAGTGAAAGTTCAGTTCATGGTGCAGGAAAATCATATTCGAAAATGTCATGAAACGCCTACTCGCTCCTAAATTCGTTAGCTCCTAGAAATAGGAGCTTTTTTGTATCCGACATTCTTTTTATAAGATTGCATCTATCATCGGTTATGAGAGTGCGCCAGACAATATAGGATAAAGAAAATAAAAGGATTTATATGAAAGGGTGTGGAGTACACATGGGGAAGAATAAAAAATGGATGGCGGTAGGGTTGGCTACTGCTGTGACTCTATCCGGATGGACAACGGTCATGCAACCGTCAGCCGTCTATGCAGAATCAGGATTCCCGTTCAACCAAGATGCGAAAAAAGCATATGAGGCGGTACTTCCGTTAGTCATCAAGGCGGAAAAGACAAGGTCAGAGAAAGATGTCACTGCGGCTTATCAAGCATTTATCAAAATCACAGACAAACTCTCAATCGAAGATGTTTCGATTTATGAAGAAGGAAATGAATTAGATATGCTATACGAACGCTTAAAGATGACATTATATGCTATGCCTAAGACATATCAGGACAAGGAAATCCCTAAAATGGCGAACAAATGGGTTGAAGAGGTCAGAAAATCGCTTAACAGTGTCATGAAATTCTACTTGATAGATTTAATTGACACAAATACGAATAAGTCGATTGATGACGAACTTAAACTTGTTAATCGTAAGCTCGATTTTTATATGACAGTCAAAGACCCTACGGTCAAGCTACCAGAAGATTGGGACAATTCGTTGGATGATATGTATGATGACTATGTAAAAGATGAGCAAAAACCTGTATCGGAAGGTAGTGTTAAACCCCCTGGTGCAGGAACGCCCGGAAATAAACCAAACTCCAATGCGAGCAATTCTATTCCAGACTTCAATCAGACAGGCGGGGGAACAGAACAAGTCCAAATCGGAGACACTTGGTATGAGGTGAGTTATTCCTATGTAAATGGAAAGGTCGTTCAAACCGGTAAAAAGAAATTAAGTCGTGAAAGTCACCCTTATCTGTATGGATATTCAGCGACTTCAATTAAAGGTAATGACTCCCAAGCTTCAGAAAAGAACCCATTCTTGTCAATTGATAAAACTAAACTTGACTACCTGACGAACGACCAAAATGCAGAGTCGGAATATACCATTCAGTATTCTCTCGACAAGCAATCAGAAAATCCGTACTATTTCGACACAGGGTTACGAGTAGATAAGAATATGAATGCAAACTATGAACAGTATAAAGATGTACTTTATCAAATTGCAGTCAAGTCTGGTGGGTATGTTGTTGAAGACAACGGAAGAGTCCTGATTGTCATCGACAAGAAACCGATTGTGGTGAAAGACATCAAGAAAAACTATTCGGAAAGAGAAATCGAAAAATTGTTTGAAGAATTCCCGAACATCGACATTCGAATCTTTAAAACTCGAATCGGATTAAGTACATCTCTCGAACAGCAAGTCGTAAGCAAACAAGCCAAAACGGTAAGCATCGATGGGAAGAAGATGGAAATGTCTAATTCACCGATTGTACGTGACAATCGTGTCTTGCTTCCGTTAAAAGAAGTATCCGAAGCATTAGGTGCAACAGTTGAACAGCAAGAAGATAAATTCATTGTCCGCAAAGGTGAGGCAAGTGTGGTCTATCAACTGAAGAGTACGTTTGTCACATCAAAAGGAAAGAAAGTCGATATCGGCATCGCTCCTGATGTCAAAGAAGCGACACTTTTTGTTGAAATGAACGAACTTTCAAAAGCATTCGACTATATCCTTCTATGGGACGCAGACAGCTCCGAATTATCATTCAACAAAAATTAATTCATAACGAAAACGGGCGAGAGTCCGTTTTTTTGTATGTACAATTATGTTTTGACTATATGTTAAATACAATTAGATATATTGAAGAAAGAGAGGTGTCGAGTGTTTTAGTAAAAAAAACTTGACTAATTGGAAAAGGATGCTTATACTGTAATCAAGTAAACTATATGGAATTTCGAGAGGATGAAAATAGATGGAAAAGTCAAATTTCAAGAAAAAAATGGCAGTTGTAGTCATGTCGCTTGGGCTTCTCACTGGTGGTATTTTTGCAGGGCAAGAATTAGCCAAAGATGATTCTCCCGTTGTGAGACATGCGGCGACCACAACTAAATTCAAGACGAAAACTTATCAGACGACAGCAAATCTGATTGTACGAAGTGGAGCCTCTACTAAATATAAAGCGATTACTAAAATCCCTAAGGGAGCCAAGGTCACGTCAAGCCTCAGAATCGGAAACTGGTACAAGGTGACATACAAAGGGAAAACCGGTTACTCTTATGGAAGCTATCTGAAAGAAGTGAAAGCGTCAACAGTAAGTAAGAATTCATCGACTTCGGTGTCTTACAAGACAACTCGTTCACTTGCTTTGAAGTCTGGGCGTAGTACCAAATATAAGACACTCACAACTATTCCGAAAGGTAAGTCTGTTAAGTACGTGAAGGCATACGGTTCTTGGACAAAAGTCTCATACGGTTCGAAGACTGGGTACGTTCCGACGAAATATATCTCTAAAGGGACAACCGCATCGAAACCATCGACTTCGGTGTCTTACAAGACAACTCGTTCACTTGCTTTGAAATCTGGACGTAGTAGCAAATATAAGACACTCACAACCATTCCAAAAGGCAAGTCTGTGACTTTCGTCAAAGCTTACGGCTCTTGGACGCAGGTCAAGTACGGTGCGAAAACAGGATATGTCCCTACTAAGTATGTCTATGACCCGAAAAAGGTAAAACCAACTCCAACACCTAAACCAACGAACAATTTGTCTGCTGTTGAAAAGGCAAAATTATTCGAAACGGTATTTAAACGTGAGTCAGGTTCGGTTGATGGTCAATTCAAGCTCAACCATACGGTCAAACAGACCGGAGACGTGATGAATTTCGGTTCTTCAGGAATGGTTTTCTCCGAAAATCGAGGGGTCATGTTCTTTGACCGAACGAATTACAATGCGGCTTATGAGCGTTCAGATGTATTTGGAAAGGAAGTTCAAGAAGAGTACAAACTTTGGTACGACAAATATAACTCGGCTATCAAGGTTTATGTGACGGCTACAGCAGGAGCGGGACATTATGATGCATTTCGTAAGGAATTTGAAAAATTCGCTTACAACGCCGGTTCCGGAAAAACGATTGTAGTCAAAACATTCGGTGGAAAGGCATTCGAATTCGAAGCATTTGGCTCTTCTCTTCGAATTGAAACAAAATAAGTAACGTAACGGTATCGATTCGGTACCGTTTTTTTGTGGTTGAACAACTAAATAGTGAATACTCTATCCTCCACTATATAGAATAAGAAAGATTATAAAAAGGATGGAGGGAATTACATGAATACAACAATTAAAAAATCACTCCTTACTGGAGCTGTGTTTACTTTGGCATTGTCTGGACACTCCACTCCAACCATGGCGAAGGATTATATCAATGGCGGAGACTCATCACTTATTCCGCACCCATGGGATAAGACCGCAATGGCGTTCATTAAAAAAAACGAACGTGCTGAGTGGTATTCAAAACTAGGAAGTCCATTGGTATACAAGACATACAAAAACGGAGTCTATTTTTATTCCCCAGTACGCCCACGTGACGTGAAGACCGGCTTGTCTAACTATTCCGGTGTGTATGAGAATGTCAAAACTAAAAAAGCAGGAAATGTCAGCGCATGGACGACCAGTGGTCTACTTGCCTCTAAAAGCAATCACAACTTTAAAACAAAAGCTAAGTCGGTTGCGAGTGTGAAAAAGGGAACTGCAGGCGGTTTTGTTTCAAGTGTAAACATGGATACAACAGGGAGTTTCGCAGGTCGGTTCGGTGAGTGGCGTTACCTCGGTTACAGCTCTGATGCGACAACGACTGGGAATGCCTTCTTCCCTGAGGATTATGGCTACAACTATCATCCTTTCAGCTATCCTTATGTCACGAAACCTTGGCAGAGCTCAAAATTACCGAACTATGTCCCTGGTTCAAAATTTGACACCGCACGTCGTATCACACAATCGATGATTAATGCTGAGAAAGACCCTCAGAAACGAGATAAATTGGAAGAAGAGAAGAAGCACTACGACATGAAATATAACCTTGTCAAGAAACTTCTAGACCAGAACCCTGCTATGAAATCCCATAAAGGCAAAAACTATTCCGTCTCGTACTGGATGGAACGTCTCTCGTTGACGGCTCCGGCACTTCATAATACCGGATTCTTACGAGGAATTTGGAATGTAAGTTCTTCAAGCAATCCTGTCTATCGTTACATGGAATATGCGGTAATCAATGACGTTGAACAACGAAATATGATGATTACACGTATGGAAGTAATCGAGAAGAGCACAGGAGATGTGGTAGGGGTGTACACAAATACAACCCCAGGGAAACGAACCGGACAAGTTTCGTATCGTGGAGAGAAAGTACTTTACACTCAAACAAAGTACGACCTTAAAGTAACGGTCAAAAACTTGAACAATACCGCTACCCGATTGTCGCAATCAGTCATTGAGACAGGGTTCAAGAAGAACTATGACCCAACCATTTCTTATCCATCGAACTTCCGTGGTAAAAACGGCAACGAGTTCTTGAAAGCGGTGAAAGGAAGTAAAATTTCGGCGAAAGGGTCGATGAACTTCTATTTAAGAGACATCGTCATCCCTGATGACCAAGCGGATAGCTCTGTCATGTTGACAGGTCTTATCGGAGCTGACCATCGCAAAGAGTCACAAGACAATCTAAACACGGATGATGATGCGGCAATCCTCCCAATTGCAGTTAAAGCGAAACCAGGGGATATGGAAATGGAGAAGATTGAGTTAATCGGTGAAAATGGCGATGTCGTTGCACAACCCATCCCTGGTGAGAAGTATCGTGTACGCTACACTTATGAATATAACGGTGGAGACATTCGATATGCAGACTACGAGAAGAAGAAAGATAAGGACGGGAACGTCTATTACGAGTTCAAGAAATGGATTTATCCTTATGTCCGACTTTCTGTCGCATCAAACATCGAACGTAAATTGCCACGTGGAGCTTCCGATTATTCTCAAGAAGTTATCACCTTGAACGAACAAGTTCGAAATGGTCAGAAGTTTACCTTCACAACGAAGGAAGCTGTGTTGTATGAAAACCCATATGTAAAAGCTACTGGCGACTTTGAAATCTCGGATGGATACAGTAGATATAATCAAGGGAACGATGTTCATACGAAGACATGGCAACGACCATATGATTATGGCGTCGAGAACCTTCAGGTCGTCCCTCGTACAGAACGTTCTGCAACAGGAGATAAGATGAAAGTTGCCGTCAGCTTCACTCTGACTCAAGACGCTCCTTCAGAAGCGGTCAAGAAAAACTTCCAAGAAGACATCGATTTCTCTGTGACACTTGATGGGAAGACAGAGTACTTCTCAGAACATGTCGTAGAAGGGAAAAATAAAAACATCGTAATTGAAATGGATGCTGACGTGAAGCCTCACGATTGGATGGCGGCTACCGTTCACATCAATGATACCGACGATGCTTGGGAGTATTCTAAGACGAAAGATGTCAAAGCTAACAACAAAGCATCAACACTTGGAAATCTTGGACTCATCTCGTTGCCTAAGGGAGACAATTACGGGAATGCCAATACTTCCGGATATGTATCTGGATATATGCTTTCACCTAGCGATGAAGAATGGGTACGCAACACTTCATCTTCATGGACTCAAGAATACAACGTGACAAGCTTCAAGGGAGAGCGTATCCCATATCGTTCGAAGAGCGGAAACGAGTATGTCTTCACGAAATATGTGAACAAACCGAACGTTTCTATCAAACGAGTTGAACAAGAAGAATCTTACAAGATTCAGCGTGTTCTGTTCCGCTCGAAATTCACGAAAGACAACCGTGAACAGCTCGGAGCAGATGCTTACGGTTGGGTTGATATGCTAACAGCTTCTAGACTTCCTCGAATCAAAGCCGGTTACGGGTACGAGCTCAAGGTTGAAGTCGCTTATAAGACGAACGCATTCAGCACACAACCATCAGCGGTGGCGATTCCTAACTTCCAAAATCGCTTGAAGAGAACTGGCGAAGGTGTATCGGTACGCCCGTTCAACGTAGAACCAAACATTCCAAAAGACATTTTCATCAAGGCACCAGGTCTAGACAAAGCACTTTCAGTCTCAGGTGCTAATGGAACAGCTCCAATGTTGGTCTTAGATGAGAAGGCAAGTAAACTTGGTAACGTTGAGAATCAATTGTTTGTCTATAAACTTAAGACAACAAGCGACATGGGTATCACTGAACCAGGGAAGTTGTATATTGGAGAAGATGTGAAGGACGGCGAGTATAAACTCGAAGTCTGGACTCCTCAAATCAATGGTGTGCCAACTAAAAATCTTGATGAAGTAAATGGTTTGAGTGTCTATGAGCCAAATCTATTAGGCGATAATCATGACCTTCGTTTTGAAGTGAAAGGGTCAGCAACTGATGACCTTGTGGACAGCATTATCCAGTAACACTCGATGTATGCCAATAAAGGAGGATGAATGATGATTTCATCCTTCTTTTTGTCTGTCCAATAACGAATTGTCACATTAAATGGCATAGAATATCACGAGAGAATATATGAATGACAACATAGACAAAAGGGAGTGGGTAAAATGACAAAAAAAATCAAAGAGGGTTTGATTGTGGAGTGTGGTTCGATGTTTAGTGGCAAGAGTGATGCGATTAGGCGAAAGGGGAAACGCTATGAATATGCCGGATTGCGCACCATCTTTATAAAACCACAATTGGACAATCGTTACAGCGAAACATATCTCATGACACATGATGGCAACAAGGTGCTTGCAACAAGCGTCTGTGAACATTTAAGTATCATTGAAATGGATGAAGTGAAATCTGCAGATGTCGTCCTGATTGACGAAATCCAGTTCTTTTCTAGCAATATCATATCAGATATTCAATCATTGATTCAGATGGGGAAGCGTGTCTATGTTGCGGGTCTGGATTTGGATTTCAAAGGGAATCCGTTTTACGTCACGCAACAGCTGATGAGTATAGCCGATGAGGTGAATAAACACAAAGCAGTTTGTATGGGATGCGGTGAGGATGCCTATATAAGTCACAAGAAGATACCCAACGATAAAATAGTTGAGCTTGGTCATAGTGATTTATACGAGGCACTGTGTCGCCATTGTTACGACTCTAAAAAAGAAAAATAATGAAAGGAAGGATGTATCATGTATAGAAAAGAGAAAACGATACATCAATTGAAAAAAGATGTCCTGTTAGCCTATCTCAGAAAGAAGACTCCAGGTTTGAGTGAAGCATCTCTCCAATATCTAGATGCAGAGTACGAAAAAAACCGTGAAGCACTCGAAAAGGAGATTGCTAAGGCGAATCGTGAATATATACAGCAATAAGAAAAGAGACCTCAATGTAAGGTCTCTTTTCTCGTTATTTAGGAAACTAGATTAAATCTTCTCTAAGATTGCTCTCAAATACCCGCTCAGTGAGACCATCATTTGTAAAGTGATACAAGTTCCCTTGTTGGTCTACTTGAAAGAGGGCATCATGAAAGTCTCTTTTCTCCAACCTGGTGACAGTAGTGAAAAAGACATTGTCAGGGTTTTTTATATCCGTGACTAGCAAGTCTTTATACAATGTCTGCTCGTCAGAAACAACCACGATATATGGTATTTCTCGTTGCATCTTTAATCGGTACGAGTTCGAGTTCCGCTTGTGATAACTTATCTTATGCAGAACAGATAACGGTTGACTTGAATAATCATCGATTAAAAATTCTTGGACTCTCCCGAAGAGAGAACGAATCTCACCATCAGCATTCAACCGACGAATGTAATATTCATAGGTGGTATCGTGAAGCATGTTCCGAAGGCGTTCCGCCGGTGCAATCCCGAAGTCATGATACTGATACAAGAGCCGTAGAATCTTTGCTTTTGTGTCATTTTGGTAAACCATGTCTGGAATCAGCTCTTCGAACACGAGATGTAATAGTTCCTCACGGGAACCGATATGCATATCAAACCCTTCTCCGAAGACATCAATGATTGTTTGAGATGCGGTGAATCTCACGATATCTTTTCTCGATTCGAGATTCCGGTTTGTCTGAGTGACGAATAGCACGACAATCTTCTTCTCCTTCTCATTGTATTCTTGAGAACGAAAGAAATCTCGGTAATGATTCCATTTGTCTATCAACTGTTTCTGGCTCTCTGTCCCCATATCCATCTCGATAAAGAAATCCGTATCAAAAATTTGAATCAATCCGTCCGGACGAATGGCGAAGTATTGTGAGACATACTTTTCGTCAAAATAGTTAAAGGTGTGCCCCAACTCATCTGCGATTGCCGAAAATTCTAAAACGAACTGATTCAAATGAACCTGGTGGTTGATAAGTCTAGGGCTCATTCGCAATTCACCCGCACGATAATACCCACGTTTCACCGTTTTCGTGTCGGGGTTGAATATCTGAGCCGGCAATTGGACAGCTTCTCTTACAATATCAACACCATTCGTCGTCAGGAACAATGCGAAATTATCCACATGGAATCCCACTTTCTCGACGACACCGATTTCAACCAATTTATCCAATCGCTCACTTTCAAATTCTACGAATGAATCATAGATATCCTTATAAAGAACCCGATACGCTTGGCGCACGGTCAAACAACGGAAAAGATAAAGCTTGTGCAGGAGTTTGATATCAACCCTTTCAAGCTTATTAATCGCATCTCTCAATTCTTTGCGCATTGGCTTCTCCTCCTTTATAGAAATAATCTTTTAACTTCTTTTTCTATGTGATTTTCTTAGGATTTACAACTGTGCTTTTGTCGGACTAGAGCTAAATATAGGCGTGTAGTCAAAATATAAATGATAAAATTATTAATATATTTGTTGACTTTTTGTGCAAAAATGTTTTACATTATAGACAAGAAAAAAAAAAGAGCCGATTGATTCGACTCTTTTCTATCCAATGACACGTTTCACTGTTTTCGAAGAAATGGGTGATGAGGTTACGACTCAAACAGTCAGAGATACCTCCTCAATTTTATGAGGGTGCTTCTGGAAGTAAGCATTAATCTTTTCGATGATTCGTCCAGTTGTCTCTAAGTCCATGCGTTTGAGTTGATAATCAAGAGTAGCTCCATCATATCTATCCATTATTAACTCTACCATTTTATCGCAGATTGCGTTCGTGTTACATTGTTCCGAGGGTTCCAATCCGTTGATGGCTTCTTCCAGTAAACGTTTTGTGCCTCGTGACATTTTAGTCTTTTCTACTTTTTTAATCTGATTCATGATGGTTTCCCCCTTCGCAAGAAGGCGAAAAATATTTTTGACTTTTGTCAAAAAAGTGGTTTAACGAATATCTCCCCTGGGTAAATTAAGAGTAGATGAGTTGGTTTGGTCAGAACTAACGTCATCAACTGTTTTTAGTATAGTTAATTTTTTGACTATTGTCAAATAAAAATGAAAAAATTTTTTGGAGGAATACTTATGGTTAATCAAAATAATAAATGGGCGTCAGTAACAGAGGAACTCGACCAAAAAGATATTATGCGTGCAAATAAATTGATTCAAATGCTCGAAAAGGATGATGCAGTGGACAATATTCCTGCTATCGAAAAGGAATTTGATGCCATTCAATCCGAATGGAAGAACCGAATTATCACTGCAGACTTTTTAAACAAACTCTACCGTGCATTAGAAGCATTGAAATTTGCAAAAGCTCATAACGAGGGGTTGAAGATTACTCGTTCTACGCTATTCTATGAATTGATTGAGAGCCATAACTGGACTCCAGTTCAAGAACTATGGAAGGAACTTGATGAAGCTGAGGAGAAACATAAAAAGGTTCCTCAAGAAGAAATTGAACGCATTGAAGATAAATACAAGAAGACTATGGAATACATCATCACAGAGATTGGTGTCGGATACCAAGGTATCATCGAACGTGAATTTGAACGACGCATTCGAATTCTGAAGAAGCGTCTAGAGCGTGGCGTGACAACAGACTTTAGCGTTTGGTTGAGAACTGCACGAAAACAAAAAGGCTATACACTACAGCAATTGGCAGAGAAGGCAGGTCTTTCGGTCTCTTATATTCATCGCTTTGAAAAAGGGCAACGTACCGCTCCTTCAGTTACGTTGGTCGTGAAACTAGCAAAAGCACTCGATTATGACCCGACAATGGTACTCAGCATGATTGGACAAGGTGGAGCCGTAGGCGATTTCCAGACAACAAGTTCAGAACCAGTTGAGTTGCTTGAGTTATTGGGAGTCACGCCGCTCAAGGTGAACGGTAAGAAACTCGGCACCACTGAGAAAAATATGCTCTTATCCATTTTGGATTCAGTCGTGAACACGGAATGGGATGACGAGGAAATGTGGACTGAAGGAAAAGACCTCTTCATGAAGATTGTGAAACTACAGAAAAAATTGAAATCTAGCGGTACTAAGACAAAATCTAAAAAATAAACCATTATGAATATTGAACTATCAATATATCTATAGAAACTTGCTTCAATATAGAATGGCGACAGACCTCGTGGTGAATATCCACGGGGTCTTTTTATTTATTCAGCATACGACCTGTTTGGATTCATACTCTGACGCTCCTGTAGATATAATACCGAAGATTAATGTCTATCCTATCTTTCTCGATAGGTCTGATGGAAAAATAGGAAGGAGATGAACCACCATGAATCATAGCAAACCAAAAGAAAAGATTTTATTGGCGATTGGAGTCCGTACTCTTGAAGAATATTTCAAGAACGAGTTGGGAAACGAGTTTCACTTTGTCGGAACCTCAACTTACCGTGAAGGTGTTTTGAAGAACATTGAGCAAAATGCGCCAGACATCGTCATCCTCCGTGAGCAATTAAAAGGCACTGAGCGTATCAGTGAAATCATCTACAACATTCGAACGCATCATCCAGAAGTTCGAATCATTTTCGTTACCGGTTCACGAAATCCCGGAGATGCATTGTTAGCATCACTTGTGAACCTACAGATTTTCGATATTCTTGCCGAAGAAAAAGTTCCGGCAAAGAAAATCATCGACCTGGTTCGACACCCGAACCAGTATCATCATGTATCTCACTTGCAACCTAAGCCGGTCATCGATGAGTCTTCGAATGAAATTCTTTTTCAACCACCTCAAACAAGAGAGGTAGTGCGCCATGTAGAAAAAACCGTGTTCGTAGAACAAAAGGTGGAACAAAAGGAGATGGAACAATCACCAAATCCACCTGAGGTTCGTGAGAAAAAATCTAGAGGATTCTTCGGTTCAAAAAAAGAGGAACCAGTCCACGTAGACACACCGGATTCGATTCCGGATGTGGAGCCACAAGAATCTGGAAGCAAAGGGTTCTTCGGTCGAAAGTCAAAGGCTCAACCTGTTTTAAATGAAGACTACGAGAATGCAGAGCGATTAAAGCTGAAGACTCTTGAACTACAGAGAGAAGTTGACTTACACAAAAACAACCAAGAAGCCGAGGCATTTGTAAAACGAGAGCTCTCGAAAAACGGTAAACAGAAAATCTTGACATTCATCGGGAGCGAACATGGAGTAGGGAATACCCAAATCGCATTGAACACCTCTATCCAGTTGGCATTGAGCGGATATAAAACGATTTATATCGAGTTAAAAGAGAGACCATCCACGGTCGATTATCTTTACCAATTACACCGTAATATGTCCAACGGCTTGGAAGCGGCGCTATTCGGCTTAGAGACCGGTGATTACTCCGGCGTTCATAAATCGATTGTTCGAATGAAGGAAGTTATCGAACGGACAAATGGTGGAGATGTCATGCTCAATGCATATAAACTGTTCCCGAACAATTTGGACTTCTTGTTCTTTTCTCCGAGCTATACCGAGTCATCGAATGAGATTTCTGCAGGGAATCCTCAGACATTGAAAGAGCTGTGCATGCACCTGCTCTTCGAGGCAGGCTATCATTACATCATTCTTGATGCTGATATGGAAAAGAGCAATCCTTATACCGAGACGGCACTTCGCTTTGGGACACAAGTTTTCTATACGTTGACACAAGATATTTGTCATGTCGGCAATAGCGTTCGACAGGTAACTGAATACAGCAAGAGCATAAACTTGGTCGATAAACTCTATTATGTAGTAAACAAATATGAGGATTCAGAACTCGACAAGCGAGCAATCTCAGATTGGTTGAAACATGAGGTACACATGGTTGTCCCGAACACCCATAAGGACTTCGTGAATGCGAACTATCACGGCATTCCTGCTGTTTTAGGGTCGAGAAACAAGGAACTCAAAAAGGCGTTTGTTGAAATTGCTAAAACTATCGAAAACATGTAAGGAGGAGATAAGATGAAAGGTAAAAAAATTGCAATGATGTTGCTACAAGCCACAGGGGTTCTTGTTTTTTCCGGTGGATTCTATGTCTACACGCAGAAGCAAATCGAACCGGTCAAAGTATATCAATTCAGTCGTGACATCGCACCGAACACTCAGATTTCCGCTTCAGATTTAATTGAGGTTGAAATTCCTGAAAAAGCCGTGAACTCGACGTTTGAATTGTCGATGGATGACATCATCGGAAAGTACAATTCGACAAAGGTGTACAAGAATGAATATGTTGTGAAGCCAAATATCGTCAGTAAGGAAAATGTTGACCCGTTCGAAAGCCTAGACCTTTCGAAACTTCGAAAGGTATCTATTCCAGTCACATATAGTGAAGGGATTGGCGGTAACGTCAAACGTGGCGACCGAATCGATTTGATTTATGTTGGTCAAGAATCAAAAGATGGAAAATCGTACAGCTATTCAAAAACATTTATGTCGGACGTTCTTGTCTTTGCGGCAACGACATCTGAAGGTTTCGAATATCGAGACCGCACTCAAAACGTCAAAGGTGAACAGGCAGTCGAAGAAGGAAAAGAGTTAGAAGCTCAAGCTGACACTGGCGAACTTGCACAGCTCATTTTAGCCGTAACGCTCGACCAAGCCGAAGAGATTCAAGCTCGAATGAAGACGGGTAACATCCGAGTTGCGGGTCAATTCAACAAATCTGAAGAATACGATACTTCTGGTTACATCCATGGAGACTTCTCGAAAGTATTCTCAGGTGAGGGTATTGCGGAATCCAACAAATAAAAGAACCTTAACGGGTTCTTTTTTTATTGAATCAGCATACGACATTTTATGGGGAATGTTTTGACCCTTAGATGAAATAAGATATATGAAACATAAGGAAAACACGCTTTAAAAGAAGGGGGAATTTGTATGAATAATCAGGTATTACTCGCTACGGGTTATCGTCAAATAGATGAGATAGTACTGCAGTTTAGTGGATATGAATTTGTCGGTCAAATCAATTTTCGACATGAACTCATGTCTGCTGTCCAAAAGCTGAAACCTAATATGGTTATGGTGTCAGATATGTTGACCGGAAATGAAGATTTGACAGAATTATTAGCACAGTTGAAACAAGAACATCCTCAGGTTCGTTTCTTATACATGACCGTGACTCCGAAGCCGAACGACGTTTCACGCTATATGGCGCTTGGTTCACTTGTTCTCGTGGGCATTCACCCGCTCCTCATTGAACAGAGTATCGCTCCAAAACAGATTGAATATGCCATGGAGAATCCTGTCCCACGTGAAGATGTCGCATTTCTATTGAAGTATCACAGAAAGTCTGCAGAGAAGGCTCAACTTTTATTCGATGTAGAACAAGATGTCGTACAAGAGGACGTTGAGGAGGACGGATATAAGAACGTCTACAATGTGTCATCGATTAAACCAGGAACGGGAAAAAGTTTCATCTCCACAAACATCCCGAGCATCATCGCAAAATACGGAAAGAAAAAGAATGGGAAATCCCCACGTATTGCATTAGTCGAGGCAGACTTACAAAACCTATCTTTAGGTACCTTACTCTCGATTGAAGATGATGACTATAACCTGAAAACTGCGATGGATAAGATTGCAACCATCGTCGATAATGATGGAAATCTTTCTGATGATGTCAGACGTGTCGAAGAAGTGAACAAGTTCGTCCTTCAATGCTTCCGTCCGTACCATAAACTTAAAAACCTTCACGTGCTCACCGGTTCAACATTGACGATGGAAGAGATTGAGAACATCCAACCATATCAATACATCTATTTGGTTGAACTAGTCGCCTCGGAATTCGACCTCGTATTCATCGACACGAATTCATCATTGGCACACGTCACGACGTATCCGTTATTGCGGTTAGCTACCAAAACGTATTACGTATTGAACCTTGACTTTAACAATGTGAGAAACAATACCCGTTACAAGACGACACTGGAGAATCTAGATGTCTTGCATAAGGTAGAGTACATCCTGAACGAGGATTATGTTCCAGAGTATATGAAAATGTATGGCGTCGAAGAGCCGGAAGAACTCGTCTTCACGTCTGAACATGTTCGAGACAGCGGGTTCAAACTCGCAGGTACGTTACCTATGATTCCGAAGTCCGTATTCTTGAACAGACTATATGCGGCGGAGCCGATTGTACTTGATGAAGGAGAAGCACCTTATACGCTTTTGCCAAAACTCGCTTTCGCTCGAATTGCGAACCAAATTTGGGAACTCGACAATCTAGAGTGGCTCGAACACGAATACCAAAAACAGCTACAAGATTTCCGGGACGGCAAGAAGAAAAAGAATTTCTTTACACGATAATCATTCGAAGAGGTGAATGCCTCTTCTTTTTTAACTGAAAAGGGGGAGATGATATGTCCATCGAAAAGAGTTTTAGGAGCTTCAAGCAAGACATGCAAAGAATGAAGGGTGTCAAGGAAGTCGGTACCATTTACTCATTTGAGGATGCCCTTGATATTGTCAGGGAGCATCTTGGGGATAAACTGAAAGGCGACGAAGGAATTGCACGTGATGAAGATGAGAAGAAGGACAAGTCTGCTCTTCGGAAATTAATTGAAGAAGCCAAATCTGATATCCGAGATATTGTTTACGGGCGGAACATTCGAGTTCGTAATACGGAACCTGAACAGTTCATCGAGCAAGCGGCACAAGAGTTTGTCGGTTACTCCGTACTTGCACCGGCTTTTTATGACCCTGGAGTCTCAGACGTGTACTGCATTGAATATAACAACATCAGAGTGGAGCGGAATGGTGTGGACGAGGTGTATGAACATCACTTCCGTTCGCCTAAGCATTATAAAGACTTTATTGACCGTGTGCTTCTTAAAGGCGGTTCAGGTGTTGGGAAAACTATCAACAACGGTGAAAACAAGATAGTCGATGCGGAATTTTATGGAGACCGTATCATTGCGACATCCAAAGTGATTACACCAAAGGATTACTCGCTCACGTTCCGAAAACATAAAGAGTCACATGTTACACTTCCAGAAATCATCGGACAGAATGTGATGAGTCAAGAGATGGCTGATTTCTTCGGTCATATCATCAAGGGTGAATTGAACTTTGTGTATGCAGGGATTACAGGTTCCGGTAAAACGACAACAATTCGAGCCCTACTTGACCACTACGTGTCCTTGTTGAACAAGCGGATGCTCGTCCTAGAGGACACTCAAGAACTGTATCCAAAAAACAAGCACACACTGGAGATGGTCACGCATAAGAATGCCAATGAAAAGCTAAACATCGACCTCTACGACTTAGGGGTTGCCGCTCTCCGACTAAAACCTAAATATATCGTGTATGGTGAGGTTCGAGGGAAAGAGGCACAAGCGGCGGTCGAATCGGCGGAGACAGGACATGCGACCATCTTTACGATGCATGGTGGGGAGCCTATCAATATTTTGAATCGACTTGTCACCAAATATTTAATGGCGATGCCGAATCTGGGCATCGATGTAGTCGAACGTATCATCGGGAATGCTATCGACTATATCGCCATTCAGGATGATATCCCTGAAATCGGCAGACGAGTCTCCATTATCTCTGAGGTTACCTTCAATGAGGAATCCGGTCGAACGCAATTGACACCAATTTTTGAGTTTGACTTTGAAAAAGAAACATTTGTCATGTTGAACAAAATGAGCCCTGACAAAGCGAAGAGAATGTTGCGACGTGGCGTCAAACGAGAAGAAATCAAACATTTGGTTGAAGGATGGGCTTGATAGCACACCAATTAAAGACGCTTTTTCTATGATGTATCTAACCGGACATCTTAGAAAATCGTCTTTTTATATGCCAATTTTGGCGATTGAACAAGTATTGAACAAATTTGAGTGTTGAGCACGGAACAACTTCAATAAGATATTAAAAAATTCATCTGATGAGTAGGTCTGTGTTGATGATGGGCTTTCAGGAAAATGTTTGAGTTAAAAAAGGAGATGATAATATGTTGATTTTGTTTATTGGATTGTTTGTTCTTTTCATGCTCATTCTCTCCGTCATGACGTTTATGTCCCGTGATGATGAAGGTGATGAAAATATTCTTGAGATGCGAAAACGACAATCGAAATCGAGCCTTCGAGAACTGGCTCTGAAGAAGAAACTGGAGGAAATGTTAGAAGACCGTGTTGAGGTTTCAAAGAAATTTGAGACAGAGTCTAGGCTCTTTCAGGCAGGTTTAAATCTTAGTTATGGTGAGTATCGAATTTTGACGATTCTGCTCGCTCTACTTCTCCCATTGACATCGCTCTTCGTAATGAAAAGTATCTATCAATTGCCGGTCTTGGCGATAATCGGTTTCTTCTTACCAGGACAAATCATTGAGTTTTTAAGAAATCGCAGATTGTCGGTCATCGAGAAACAAGTAGGGTCATTCATCAAACTTTCGATAGAACGATATTCATCCCACGGAGACTTCGGGAAGGCACTTCGAGATACGACGGATGATTTCAAGGGGAACGAGCCATTATATTCAGAGCTTCTTCGATTGAAGAACGACTTGGATTATGGACGCCCAATCAATGAAGCGTTGCGAGACTTGCATCGTCGTGTTGGGAATCAATATCTTTTATTGTTCACAGAGTTTTATGAGATTGCCTCAAGTCTTGGAACAAAGGACGCTCGTGATGGCTTGATGAGAGAAGTTTACAAGCAATATAGAGACAATGAAAAAATTAAGAGTAAGCTACGCAAAGAGATTGCGGGTCCTAAGAGGGAATCATTTGTTGTTCTCGCGGCTATTCCTTTTGTCATGATATATCAATCGTTTACATCTGACAGCTATCTCGATTTTATGTTACACACATCAACCGGACAGATGGGCTTGACTGTGATTTTGACCATCATGCTTGCTACATTCTGGTTTATCAATAAAAAAATCGGAGCACCGATTAATTAAGGAGGGATAATTTATGATGAATATTGTTTTCATATTGGCGGGAGCATTGTTGTTCTTCTTTTTCAGTCGTTCCCTGTTCGGGATGATGTTCTCGATGGATGACTATCGAAATCATCAGAAACGAATGAGGCAACTTCAATTCACAGATGAAGGAAAAGCGAAAATCGAGGGTACAGAAAAAGCGATTGAGACGGTGACGTCGCCGGTCATTCAATATCTATTACCGTTTCTCAAGAAAACTGATACCGAGAAGTTGAAGAGAGACTTGAAAATCTCAGGGTGGGATACTTACTACACTCTAGAACAATTCGTTGCAATGCGTCTTATCCTGAAAGGGATTGCTGTCGTTTCGGGAATCCTCTTATATCAAATCGCACCATTCTTTGGTGTCGTCGGATTTCTCGTGTTCTTTTTCGGATTCTCATTCCTGATGAAGAATGCGGCGGAAGAGAATCGGAAAAAAATCTTCAATTCATTCCCGGGGTTCATTCGAATCATTCAAGGTTATTTGTCGGCAGGGATTCCTTTGGCTACTGCCATCGAAGAGTCTTTCCCTTACATGTCGCCTGAATGGAAAGTAATCATGAAGAAATTCCTAGTGAATGCGAACCTCTTATCGCTCTCAGATGCGATTGCACGTTTGAATGAAGAAATTGATATTTTCGAGATTCAAGAATTCTTCTCCTTGGTGAAATTGAACCTTGAACAAGGAATCGATATCAATGAGAGTTTCTCATCGCAACGAGAAAAAGTGTTGGACATGCAGTACGAGGTCATCTTGAACAAAATTGGACAGCGTCAAATCATGGCAACACTCGTGCAGGCACCATCACTGTTAGCGCTGTTCGTTGCATTCGGTTTGCCGACGTTCCACTCCATGATGAACCTGACCTGATAAATATGTAGAACCAAGTTTTTTAAAATATTGGTTCTATATACTTATAAAGGCAATTGAAAGAATATAAGATAACAGAAATTGAAGGCAATCGCCTAAGATTGAAAATAATGTTTAGAGAAATGGGGGATACACTATGAAAAATATGATTCAACGTGCCAAATTCGTTTGTGGCGGTGAAGAAGGAGCAACGACTACGGAGTACATCATGATATTGGCAGTTGCTCTATTAATTGCAATTCCACTCTTCTTGTTTGGTTCTGAAATTCAAGAGTTCTTGTTCGGTTCTGCTGATTCTGTAGACAAACTCGACAAAGCAAACACAAACTTCAACCCATCGGGGCTCTGATAGTATTGTGTTAGACAGGGCGAAAACGCCCTGTTTTTTTATGTCTTCAATACGACATTGTTTTATATGTATTTTCTTAGTCAGCTATCTATAATACATCAATCAAGAATGTGAGGATGGTGAGAAAATGAAGACATATGACGAAATCAAAAATAGATTGTCCGAAGAACGAGGTTCTCAGTTCATTGAATTTACAATAGCTCTCCTACTTTTTGTTGTATTCATCGCATTTACGACTGACCTGCTCATCATAGGAGGGAAACGTTTTGGAGTGAACCAAGAGGTGACAGAAGTCGTCAGGGTGTTAGGGAAGCAGGGTGGTGTTGTCAAAGACACGCCAGATGGTTATCCCGGAGGAGACGACATGTACATGACGAGCAATGAGTTGCTCACAAAGATTGAACGGAAAATGGTGAGTACCGGTTTGGGGACTCGTGACGAAGGATTGTGGCAGGTGACACTATCTGAATATGACCGGAGCGGGAATCTCGTGCGAACTGGTCGTCTCACACCAGAAACCGTATTCGATGTGGACTACATGAACTCCATGGATGTAGAAATTCGTGCATCTTATCAATGGATGGGGATGAAGCTCATTCTGGGTAACATGTCTCCGACATCCAACGTCGGAGCAGAGCGACACACAGTCTCAGAATTCAAATATGATTTTGATGAATGGAAATCTGAAAGCTATACCAAAGATGCAGTAGAAGAAGAATGGGAAGAGACTGAGGATGATTATGTGCCTGACAATGTTGAGGATGGCTCTACAGCTGAAGAAGAAACGGGAGGTGAGTTGGATGCGGAAGAAGTGGAAGACATTACGTCAGGCTCAGAAGAGCTCTGATGGGCAATTAAATCACATTCAAGAACGTATCAAAAACAAGGACGGAGTATTTAGCATAATTGCTGTAATGCTGATTTTGATTATTGCAACAATAATTGCAGGATATACGGATATCATTGTTAAGAAATGGACAATCAACGAGGTACAGGCTGTAATGGATTTGTCCGGCGGAAACACCCTTAAAAAGAATGTCGATTTGAATCAACTTTACCAAGAAAAAATTGGTGGGGCGGGCTTTCGGTCTGATAAGAGTGAAGACCAGGTTCGAGAAGAATTGAAACAAGCCGTCGATGAGAGGTACCTTGAAAAACTTGAGGAAGCATATCGCCAAGAATTGTCGAATCAAGTAAAGGTGAACGACACGATACAGAGTGTAAAACTTGAAAACGTTCGGGCTAGTTTTGACTACTCGACATTCGGGCTTGGGAAAAATAAAAGTGAACGTCCTCGACCACAATTTGCCATTGATGCTCTTGTGCGCCTTGAAGTGAACACTTCAAATCATTTCGACATCGGAGAGAATTATACATCACAAGTATTCAATTCATTTGACAATGCTAACTTCTCGGTAACTGTTGTTGATAAAGCCAATGATGGCAAACAGACGTTGTTGGTGAGAAGTGTTACTCGACTAGTGTATCGGTAAGAGCGGAGTTCCGCTCTTTTTTATCGCCCTACTTAAATTTGACTATAGTCAAAATAATAGGTAGAATTTTTATATACTATTTAGTATGGATAGAGAGGTGTATCACACTATGGAGAAAATACATGACATTGCCTCACCAATGCTTTTCACGCCTGACGTCCTTGCCGTATTCATCGCATTTCTGACATATGCGAGCATCATGGATTTAAAAACAAGGAAAATATCAGACAACTTCAATCGGATTTTCTTACTTACGGCGCTCATGTTCATGTACTTGACGAACGTGCTCGAAGTATTTTCGATTAAACGTGATAGTTGGATGATTGCAAGCTATTCGAATTATATTGGAATGGCGCTCGGATTCTTAATCCTTTTCATTCCGGCATTTATCAAAAATGTCCCGATGGGAGGAGACATCAAATTGTCAGCTGTCGTTGGTTTTTGGGTCGGTGCAAAGGCAATACCCATCATCCTTCTGTTTGCTGTTTTAAGTGGATTCACATACGTAATGACTCGGAACATGCTCTACCCATATGTTTCCCGTCAAGAGTCTATCCCGTTCGCACCTTTCATTCTGGTAGGTTCAATTTTATTCTATGGCATCGCTATTTTCGTATAAGGAGATGATTGATTTGAGACAAGTCGTAATGACAGAGTTAAATGATAAACGATATATGAAGATTTACCACATGATGAATGGTGGGGTATCACATATGGATATTTTCATCCTTGAGGATTATGAAGCACGACAGTTGTCCTCAGGAGACCTTCCTGTACAAGAAGAAGGGAAATTGATTTCAGGTGTCCATGACCGACAGCCAACGGTAGAGGAAGTAAACTTATCAAATGAAATCCTTCAGAAACGGACGGCATTTGTACTGGACACATTGGCTAAGCAAATCCATACAATTGGTAAAGAAACCTTATTGGGTGTCGTCGAGGTAGGGGGACGTTGGTTCGCACACACATCTCATGAAAACCTGAGATTCAAACGACTCGCCGAGGTGCTATTGATTAAGGAAAACCTGCCACTTGATATCGCATCGGTTCATCCGGATTTTATTCCGTGGGTCATTCAAGCATTGCCTAGTGAGAGCTTCCCAGATAAGAACAGTCATGAGACATTACAGTGTGGAGAAGGTCTCTTCCTACGACTAAAACGTCACTCGAATACCATTTTTGCAACTCTTGTAGTGATGGAAGTCAAGGACGATGTAGTCGAAAGAATCTCTGCACCGGCGGGTTTCGCAATGAAATATAAAAATGGACGATGGACAGTGTTAAATGAAGACCCTGCCTTGAAAGATAGAGTTCTTGAGGAAATGCACTTAGCATATTCACAGGTCATTGATGAGCTTCAAGAGATTCAACATGAAACCGATGATGAACAGATTTCTCAAGTGCTCCAGTAATACAAAAGGAGTCGCTCTCAAGAGCGACTCCTTTGTCTATTTAGCGACTCCTTTGTCTATTTATTGTTTGGATAGTTCTTCGTCTGCCTTGACCTTAACAACCTCTTTCTTTACGAAGTCGTAGAGTTTTTCGCTTCCAAATGCCTTTTCCTTCATATCATTCAACAACATGTCATCAGTCAGTCCGATATTGATGTATGAAATACGTCCGCTCTTATCGACGAAAAGAAGAGTAGGGACGGTTTCCACTGAAAGTTCTTTGATTGCAAGGTTCTTGATAGATTTGTTCTCATCTCCCACCAATACCAAGGAATCATGACTCCACTTTGTTTTCTTTCGATATGCCTTAACTTCCTTGCTGTCATCAATAGGATACATATTGATAACCGGAATCTCATCAGCATTCTTTTCAAGGTTCTGAATGACCGGTGCCAATTCCGTACAGACCTCACATGTTGATTTCGATACATTCACAATGTACGATTTGCCTTCAAAATCTTTTGATGAGACAGTCTTTCCATTCAGGTCTTTCCCGCTAAAGCTTGGCATTTTTCGTCCGATATTCTTCAATGCATATTCCATAGAGTAGGTATCTGGATAACTAAGCTTGAAGCGACTCATGCCTTCTTCTGTGTAATATGCTAAGATTTCTGTTGCAGATTTGGTATAGTCCACAACAAGTGGGACTTCTTTAAGCTCTACCTCAGGTTCTTCCTCTTTGACTTTATCAACTGAAGCGACTTGGTGCGAGTCATTGTCACTCGGGGCTTGTTCTTTCTTTTGGAATGTCGTACATCCTGCTCCACTCAAAACGATAGCTCCAAGCATACCCGTCAACATGATTTTCTTCACATGTCCATACTGTTTCATATCATCACTCCTTTATAGTGTGTTCCTATCTAAGGCTCACACATATTCTACTTTATTTTTTGACTATAGTCAAAAATATATCTATCGACCTCCCTTGTCTGCAGTTATACCTCGAACACCATTAGACACTCGTAATTTTGACTATAGTCAAAATTAAAATGTAATATATGCATATGAGAGCGGGTGACTGCATAGAATATTTGATGTTTGCAAAAAATCCTGCATCCA
The DNA here is from genome assembly GCF_018617135.1 of Exiguobacterium sp. s163. Lineage (GTDB taxonomy): Bacteria > Bacillota > Bacilli > Exiguobacteriales > Exiguobacteriaceae > Exiguobacterium > Exiguobacterium profundum. The sequence continues at coordinate 214,944 of NZ_JACSJN010000003.1, read as the reverse complement.
AGACGTCGCAGGTAGATACGACGAGACGAGCCACATATCGAGAAGGAGGTAGATAGATGATGGAAACAATGACATTAGACACGGCTGATATGACTCAGCTAGAACTATGGGAAATTCCTAATTTAAATGCACAAAGCCACGAACCGGAAGAAAACGATGAGTTGGAGACTTTGGATGAATACCAGGGAGAAGCGCATGAGCATGATGAGAGTAAGGGTGAGCCTGAATTCTTGGTACAGGAGGAGAAAGATAGGTATGCAGTCGAAAATGTGAAGCTTATCCACCACGTTGCCAACAAGTTTCGAAACACCAAGCTCCCATATGATGAACTCTTTTCTGTATGTACGTTAGGGTTCACAAAAGCCTTGAATGCGTTCGACAAAGGGCATGGGACTAAGTTCTCAACGTTCGCCGTAAACTGTATGCAAAACGAGGTTAAATTTTTCTTAAGAAAAGAAAAGAAATTCAGAGAGAACACTGTTTCGATGGGGATGGTACTCTCACAGGACAAAAACGGGAACGATTTTCAACTAGAAGATATCCTGAGCGAAGCGGCAAACTCCAAGCTAGAAGTACTCAGCATCGAAGATAAGTATGAGGTGACTGAGGACAAGCTTGCGATTTTAGAGGCAATTGACCAACTCACACTTCAAGAGCAATATATTATGAACTCTCGATATGGTCTGAACGGATTTAGAGTGAAAACACAAAAGACCATCGCTGAAGAAATCGAAATGAGTCAGGCGAATGTATCGAAGATACAAAAGAACTGCATCGATAAAATCAAGAGATATGTAGAATCGACATATCAAGATGAAAGAGTCTTTGTTTAATAAGTAAAATGACAACCTTACGAGTTGTCATTTTTTATATAAAAAAAGCCCTCTGACGAGAGCTTTTTTTTACTTCATCTGTTGAAGTAACGCCATGACTTGCTTTTTCAATTCTTCGTTCGAAGGGGTCGGATTATTCTCCTTGAAGTAAGGGTTCTCCATCAATGCACCATCCACATACTTCGAAGCACGATACGCATTGATATGTGACTCGATTACGACGGCAAGAGTTTTCAAATCGTCCGCTGAGCAAGGAACCATTACCTTTGTTTCAACTTTCTTCGGAACGATGAGTCCTGTTTGGTTCTCTTCTCCTGCACCCCGTTCAGCGACAAGCATGAATGGGGCTTTGGCACCAGGATGAATCTTGAATTGACGTGATTCAGATTTTCCATCAGGGCGTGCCTTGCCTTTTCTTTCTAATGTGGCGGCAGATGTGCCTCCCATTTCCGTATAAATTGATTGAGGATAGGTCTCGCCTTTCGCCTTTTCTTTTTGGGCGAGTCCGGCAATCTTCCCACTTAAGATATCCTTCGAGAGAAGGAGTGCTTTGTCAAAACTCATGAAGATGGTGATGTTATCCGTCATTCGTTCGCCTTCAGGCTTTTTGTCATCATACTTCGCAAACGTAAGTCCGAGTTTGTTGATACCGAAGAATGTGTTTAACACCTCTACGAACGTTGTCTTTCCTGAGATTTTTAACAATTGCTGTGGGTTTTGTTTTGCAAAGTTCTTTGCCATATTAAATCCTCTCCTTTGTTGGTGTTTAGTGTACCTGTTATCCTATTCTAATTGTACTTAAAATATACTATAGAGTCAATCAAATTTTGTTTATAGTCAAAAATAGAATAGTATGAATATATATGTCCAAATAGACCAAAAAGGGGGAGATACCAATCGATTTTGAATCAGACATCTCACTTCTCTTCTGGGAAAACCTAAAGGTTCAGACGTGTATTGAGGAAGAACGTCTTTACATGTATCTTGCCCTTCGCTCATTGACACCGTTTGTCCAAAAGGGGAAGATTCGTCTTCCAGAAAAGGGAGAAATACCGAGAATTCTCATGAACCAATTATTAGAAGAGTGGGGTTTGAAAGGGAAGATGTTCCGGTTCTCGGATATACAGTTGACATGCAATCCGAACGATATGATAACTATTTTTTCAGATTGGCATCAACGTCATGCCCATTTGTATTACAAAGGGGATTTTTATGTAGATATGAAGGAAAGCTTTAAAAAAATCAATCAATTATCGAAGCGAAAGCAAGCAAAATGGTCAAAAAAAGACTTTTATGCAGTTTGCTTGCAACGGGAATACCTGACCACTCTAAACCAAGAGTTTCGTACAGAAGGCGTTGGAGAGGTTGGGTGCCAAGGAATCGATATAGAAGAGGCATTCCCTCTGTCTCTCGAAATGCGGTTAGACAGGGAACTCCATCACCACCTTAAGTTCGGTTCCCATTTCGAACAGTTGACTGAGTTTGAGCTCGAATCCTTTTTGTACGACAATCTGGACTTAATTGAACCTGGATTGCGACCAATGAGTCGCCAACAAGTGTTGCCGAATGGAAGAATTGATATCATGGGGAAGGATAAGGATGGTAATATTGTTATCGTCGAAGCGAAAGTCACTTCGGATTCTGACCTTGTTTGGCAATCTCAATATTACGTAAAAGAGATGGAAAAGCTTTATGGTGAAGGAAGGGTTCGTTTCATCGCCATCGTGCCGAAATTTGTCCCACATATCATGAATGAAATCCTAGAAAAGTCCAATTGTTCCGTAATCGTTTTTAAAGGGAAGATGAAAGGTAAACGACTACAGGAGCTTAATTTGAAAATTGTACCGAAAAGGAGTGTTTTATTTGCATGAATGATGAAAAAAAGAGAACCCGGTTAAAGAAGACGGCTGTTCTAGTTACACCCTCATTTGTAAAAAGTATCATCGAACATGCATGTCGAGTTAGAAAAACTGAAATCATTGAAGCTGTTCGCCTTACAGAAAAAATGACCTTCATCTCAAAGGAAGGGCTTTGTTTTGGTGAAGAAGGCGATTATAGAGTCCTTAGAAATGGCGATGCATCAGCTGACTACATCATAAAATCAAGCAGATTTGATGTCCTGTATGAGGAGGTTCAGCAAAATCAATATCGCCGAAAAAAGGATTCATTGGCTTATAAGATTGACATGCCCTTCTACATTTTCCCAACATGGAACGATGGTGTGCCTCTATTTTCCTCTCCCGGAGGCGGGTATTTAATCATTCATGATGAAACGGATTTTAATATATGTTCATTTGAAGATTTTGAGCTCACATATGAACTTGTAGAAACAGAGTAAAGCGTGGAGCAATCTACGCTTTTTTATTATGGACGCTTTTGGGCGTGCATAGAATATATGGTTGTAGAAAATTGGAGTCGATGAATCGACCTTTATGTATATAGTTGAAAACACTTTTTATTTCAATGGGAGGTTTTATGATTATGACGATTTATTTAATCATTGTAGGCATTCTTCTGCCGTTCTTCAGTGTCTTGAAGAAAGATATCCGAAGCAAACGAAATCATGAGAAGAATGTTGATGGCGTTAAAACTGAAGTCAAAGCAGGAATTTGTATTTTTATTTCAATATTCATGATTTTGACAGGTAGCTTTAGCGACCTATTAGTGTTCTATTTTTCAACAGTGATACTGATAGCGGGTGTCGTTGATGGATGGGGAGGATATGGCAAGTCATTCTCCAAAAAATACGAATAAAACCCTAACAGAAACCTATCTGTCGGGACGGGAGGAATTATGATGAAAAAGGAATTGAAGCTTGTCCATCAAGTGGCGAAGCAAATTGAACGAGCCGGAGGCAGACTGTACTATGTCGGAGGATATGTGCGTGACCGATTGCTTGGAAGGGATTCAAAAGACATCGATGTAGAAATACATGGGGTCACGGAAGCGGAATTGATTGAGGTTCTCAAACAGTTTGGTCAGGTCGATTTTGTGGGTGAATCTTTCGGGGTTTATCTCATCAAAGGAGTAGATATTGATTTTTGTTTACCAAGACGAGAACGAAAAACAGGAGAGAAGCACACAGATTTTGAGGTCATCACCGACCCGTTTATGGGTACATTCGAAGCATCAAAACGACGAGATTTCACAATCAATGCCATTATGGAAGATGTGTTGACGGGTGAAATCGTTGACCACTTCTATGGCGTCGATGATATTGCAAATCGTGTCATAAGAGTGGTGGATAATGTCACGTTCCAAGAGGATTCGCTACGTGTCCTACGGGCATTACAATTCTCGGCACGTTTCGGATTTTCCATTGAACCTTTAACAATCGAACTCATGAAATCGATGTCACTACTTCACTTAGCCAAAGAGCGAATTTACACGGAGATTGAAAAAGGTATGGTTAAGGGACATCCGAAACATTTCGTTCACTTGTTGAAGAGCTTCCCGAATGTCATTGAAGTATTGCCATCCATTCCGTTTGCAAAGCTAAAGCTATTGTCTTCAAAAAACACCTTCGCTTTCAATGTTGCAGTGATGTCATTGGAAATGTCTGAGGACTTGGCTGAGTCATTTGTGAAAGAATTAATCCAGGACAAAAAGAATCGGAAACTCGTTGCGGTGTCTCGTCGTTTCATCCTAGATGTTCGACACTGCACCACAGCCGAAGAACTAGCATTGACCATTGCATCTCATAGACATTTCATTGATGAACATATGGACTTCATCAACCTGAATAGTATGCTACTTTTTGAAAGTACAAAAATAGATATGCTAAATCGCATGTTGAGACAACGAGCCGACATCCAATTCCACATCGATGGTGATTGGTTGATTCGAGCAGGTGTCAAACCTTCAGTCGATTTCAAGAACCAGTTGGAAAAAGCGATTTCGTTATCTATCCTTGGCATGAGGGAGCCAGAAATCATCGAGATGTTCCGAAAGGAGGTTCTCATGTGAACACAAGCCAATTAAATCAACAATTGAAAGATGTTTTATGGACAGATGAAGTGCTTGCATTGTTGATTGATGTCGGATGGAATGACGGTGGATGTCGTTCTTTAATGAAAGCCTTCTTGATTTGGTTTGATTCAGAAATGGTCATGCCTTATCAAATCGTGAAGTCTCCGGAGGAACGACATTCTGAACATGTTGTGGTTCGCATTGGTCAGGTCTTCCTGGATGGAGACGGTATTTCGACGGAATCAGAATTGATTAACCGATGGAAGTACGAAGAGCGTCTCGGAAACGTGTTCTTGAGGGGATTTGACCCCTTTAACGAACCGGCACATCGAAATGGTGAAAAACCGTACTATGTGTCAGAGTCATCGATTCAACAGATAGTTGAGTACCTTGACAAACATTTGAGTAAAAAGAAGATTTTCGAATGCTTGCTAGACTTGAATCCAGACGAGCTGTTATGTTGATTTGAATGAAAATAACAAACGGACGTGCGACTGAATGTCTAGCGTATGTATTATCGGTTTATGTTTCGGAGAAGTTGCCTTTATGCAACTTCTCTTTTCTTTTGTTGAAAAAAATCGATGTAGCCCCTGAAAAATTTGATATTTTGACTATAGTCAAAATAGAATGAGTTATGTGTATTAAAAGAACGCATAGAACAGAGGTGGGGAAACAAATGGAAAAAAGAATGGTCAATATGAGATATCCATTGGTGTTGCTCAACAAGATAGAAGCATATCAAGAAGATAAGGGTTTTACCACTAGAACTCAAGCCATCATTCATTTAATTCAGGTGGGACTTGAGAGAGTGGAATCAGACAAAGGAAAGGATGATGAAACATGAGTAAGAGAACGATGAGCAAGCAAGCGAAAGTACTTACCGGATTATTAGTGCTCACCGGAGGGTTATTTAGTTATCAGAACATTTATGTCCCGAATTTTGAGTTAGAACAAGAAGCAGTCGTATATGTCGCACGAGATACAATCCCTGCATATACAGAGGTTGATGCTTCAATGTTCCAAGGTGTTACGGTTTCTGCACGCTCGGTGCTTCCGGGTTCTGTGACAAATATCCAGTCTGTAAGTGGAAAGCAGATTGTCGGGACTCTACAAAAAGGAGAGCTCCTCTCGAATGCACGATTGACGGAAGAGGAGAATCCAGAAGGCTCACTGTTGACCGAGGTCAAAATCGAGTCGAACCTGCCGCTCAAAGACAACGACAATGTCCGTTTAATCAAGAAATACAAGGGTGAAGGCGGAAAGTTCATTGTTGAAGAATTGTTCGCTTCGAAGAAAGTGTATACGAAAAATACGGTATTTGGCGTCGTGGAAAACACTGCAGGACAGCCGCAGGATGGTATGAGCTTTTATCTCCAGTTAGACCAGGACGAAGTCTTTAAATATGAAGAAGCCATTTCTACGGGACAAATTATTGCTGTGAAGATTCTGGATGAGGTTGATGATTCGGTCGAATCGAGCGTATCTAAGGAGAATGAGGCAGGGACTACAAAGCTCGTTTCTGACATTGAACCGATTCAAACAGAAGATAGCCGTGCTACGGTGCAATATGTCGTCAAAGATGGTGAAGACCTCGCTGATATCGCAGACAAGTTTGTGACAACCGAATCTTCGCTTCGAGAAATGAACGATGGAATCTCAAAAGTGAAAGCCGGAGATAAAATCTTCGTACCGGCGATGTAATACGAGCTCTATAGGTAACTTAACAATGTGAAGCCAAAGGAGGAATTTTATATGAATGAAAAAAAACTAATCGTTTTTTATCCGGTTGTACAGGGTTCAGGGGGCAAATACATGGCAACAAATGTGGCACATGCTATCAAAGAGAGCCATCCTGATAAAAAAATCGCACTGGTGGATTTCGATTTTAAAGCGCCATTTCTTGCCGGATATTTAACCGACAATGACAAGGTACACGGAATTGATAATCTTATCGAGAAAATCGATGGAGATTTTCTGGATGTGGAGCTTTTCAAAGAGAATATGGTCTCTTTGAATGGGATTGATGTCCTCAAAGGGAGCCGACTTGGAAAGAACCATTATTTTATCGAAAACAAACATATCGAAGCCATCATTTCTTTATTGAAGAAAATCTACGACGTTGTTGTGGTGAGTGTTTCATCTGATACGGACAATGCAGGAACAACTGCAAGCTTGTTCCATTCGGATGAAGTTGTTTTAGTGAGTCGGAACGACTTCACTTGTTACTCCCTTGTTGATGGTGCGATGGATGTCATCAACTTCTACAAAAAAGAAGATGTTCCGGTACGTTTTGTCTACAACCAATTCGATGAATCATCTAACTTAGATTTCAACCTGTCTCTTTCAAACTATGGGTTGAATGTTATCGGAGTTGTACCATTTAACCCGTCAACGATTGATAACCGTGATTTGAAAGAGAAGACCTTCAGCGGGCTAATCAAACGGAAGAAACAAGAAACACCATTTGATGAGATTGTAAAAGGGCTCTCCTTATAACAATTGGATACAGATGAAATGACATAAAAGGGGGAATTCAAATGAGTTCACGAAAGAATCCAATCGTCGTTCGTAAAAACGGCAAAAAATATAAACTACTAGAATTAGCTTTCGAAATGGGACGTGACTTTCAAGTTTTAGAGATGTATGACACGGAACGGAAACCATTAGGAAATTTCGATGTCAGTAAAAATCCCCATCTTTCAGTGGATGGGGAGCTTGAAATCGTTCGCTTTGTCTATAAAAAACGTGATGGTAGTTATGTAGGAGAAGAGACACTGACACTATTATCTTCGAGTGAGAAAGATGCCTTATTGTCACCTGAAGAACAAAAATATCAAACAACCAAAACTCGCCTTCAAGTAGAGATGGAGAATATTGAAGGGACTCCTCTTGAAGTCGCACGTCATACTGAATTGCTCAAAGAAGCGACCATCCATGAGAATGCTAGAAATTATGTCCTGAGTAAGATTCGAAAATACTTGGCAACGTGGAATATCGTGACTCGAAGCGAGTTAGAAGGCTATGCATATCGACTCTATGCTGACCTGTATGGAATGGGTGTTTTACAAGAGTTGGATGATGATATGGAAATCGGAGAAATCATGGTCAATGCGAGAACGTTCCCTGAATTCAGTTGTGCTATCTACTTCATCAAGAATGGTGTAAAACATAAATACGACAAAACATTCTCAAATTTAAATGATTTAGAGAAAGTCTTCGACCGAACTATCTCCTTCTCCAAAAAAGAACGGAACTATGTCGAAAATGCGATTATTGAAGCGGTGCGTCCGAACCAAGACCGTGTAAACATGGTCACACCATTTGCTTCCGACAACTGGCTCTTGAATATTCGTAAGTTCACCAACTTCATTCCAAACTCAGAAATGATGAGAAAGAGCGGTACAGTTGATGAGTTTATCGAGAGACTTATGGGAGTCCTTGTTAAAGGGAAAGCGAACATTGGTATTGGTGGAGCAATGGGAACCGGTAAAACCACCTTTATCAATTACCTTCTAACTTACACCCCGCCCCTACAACGTAAGGTGGTCATCGCATCCGTTTCAGAAACAGATGTTGAACGAGTATTGAAAGGTCACGATGTAGCAGTTTTAAATGTGGATGAAGAACGAGGGTTCAGTTTTGAACGCTTACTGCGGACGTCGTTACGTACAACCGCAGACCGAGTCATCATTCCTGAGTCTCGTGGTGGCGAGTTCAAGCAACTCTACGAGGCAAACTTGAAAACACGTGGAAACATGTTTACTGCTCATGCGCTTGATGATGAATCATTTATGGAAATGTGTGTAGACATGTATATGTCGTCACCAGATGCAGGACACGAGAGTTCCGTTCATATTAAAAACAAATTGACCAAAGGAATGGATGTCGTCATCATCATGCGTCAGGTCGGGGATAAGATTCGAATCAAATCGATTTCGGAAATTATGGTGGATGAGAAAGGACAGTATGCAGGGATGAACCCATTGTATATTTGGACTTTCGACCCAGACAACCCACTAGTAGGCGAATATAAGCGAACCAAGAATCGGTTGAGCCCTCGTCTCAAAAATCTCTTGAATGAACATGATGTCAAGATGTCAGAAATGCTTGACCTATAAGGAGAGATACGTCTCTCCTTCTTTATTAAATACAATATGAAAGGACGTGATGTGATGGAAGTCGTAACCACTTTTATGCGAGACCATATTCATTTGCCGACTATCTCTATCGACATGGGTTCATTTATTCCGATGCTTATCAACGGGCTCCTCGCATTGACAGTGTTTTATGCATTGGCAAACTATTTGGTCTATCTGAATTCTGAACGGAAGAGATTTCATGTACGTAGTGGCGTAGTCAAGAAAAATCGAGGAGTCAAGTTCCTTCAAAAATTTAAATCCCTGAGACATATCTATGAAGAATTGGAGCTTATTTTAGCTCGGAAAGGAAAAGAACATATCGCAGATGTCATCTTCTATTCATTTGTTGGTGTTTTAGCGGGTATCGCTCTAATCTTTATGGTGTTCAAAGTTTATGTGTTGGCGCTAATCACACCGGTATTACTGTCTTGGTATGCCAGAAAACTTCTCCATGAGATGAAACAAGACTCGATTGTTATGATTGAGCAACTATTGCCAGGCACAATCGACAATTTTATTCGTGCTTCTACACGACATCAGGATGTGAAGACCATTCTATATGAAACAGCAAGAGCATCTGATGAACCGATAAGAGGATTGTTAGAGAACCTTTCGAATCGAATGATTTCACGGAATCCCAAGGACGTTTTGCAAGAATTTCTAAGAGAACATGATAACTTGTGGCTTAAAAGTTTTGCGTTTACTTTGATTAGTTATCTTGAGGATTCTGACAAGGATGCCACTATGGACAATCTTCGTATTCTAAGAGAAATGTTAGAGAAAGAAAATACGGGTAAAATCAAATCTGTTTCTGATAGAAAATACGGGATTATGATTAATTACGTTCTTTCTGTAGTAGGAGTTCTGGTTGCGATTGCTAACGTTATCTTCAACCCAATCGGTCGAGAGTTTTTATTTGGAAGCTTCTTCGGTCTGATTTGTCTACTAGGTGGGTTTGCCGCTATCTTAGGAACAGTGTTCTTAAACGTACAGCTCGGAAAAATTAAGAAATAAGAAAGGGGAGATACCATGTCTAGAATTCTAATCGAAAGCAACAACCTTTATCTTTTACCATTGATGGTGGCGATTGTGATTGTTATCGTGATGATGTTTTTCTCTCAACGGATGAAGCATGAAAAGCTTTTTTCTAATGAGACGGCAAACTTTTTCCACGGGCTATCCTATTTAAAGCCGTTTGTATGGTTCATCAATCCTGATGAGTCTGATGATAAAGTGATGGCTCGCCAAAAAATGATTAATCAGGCAGGACTACACACAAAGTTGAATTATCGCTCGTTCGTGAGCTTTCAAATTTCATTGTTGTTGGTCGGCATTTTCGTATATGTAGTACTTTCACTCAGCTTAGGAGCATGGCTCTCTCTAATTGGTTTTATGTTCAACATCCCGATTGAAACGAACCCTCAAGCTTTGCAAAATACAAGAATACTTATGGGAATCGGATTTTTATTGGCGATGTTTGCACCATCTACCTATCTTCGAGTTCGTGCCAATCGAAATAAGTTTCTTTTCACGCAAGACCTTCCGCTCGTGCAACAGCAGATTATCATGTTGTTGCGTGCAAGAAGACCGGTCTCAGATATTTTGTTTGAACTAGCTAGAACAAATAATCGTTATCAAGAAATCTTCGAAACAGGATACCGGATTTACCTTCGTGATAGAAGTGAAGGGTATGAGTATTTGCGCAATCAGTTTATCGGTACCGGCTTCGAAGAAGCGATTACCATTCTTGAACGAATGGGAGAATTCTCAAAAGACGAATCATTGCAAGTTCTTGAAAATGGATTGCAACAGTTGATTCGCTTTGGAAATGAAAAAAAGAAAGGAAGAGCGACGTTTGGGACATTGGTATCTCAATTCTCAATGATGTTGCCATTCGGTGGCGTTATTCTGTTGGGTGCTGTTCCTGTCATCGTTTACGCATTCTCTATGTTGGGAAGCGGTATGTCTTCTGGTCAGTAAAAACAAGGTCTCAGATAGAGACCTTGTTTTTGTTTGGTACGACCGCTTCATTCACGATGATGGGAATAATTCTATTGAAGGAGTCTATCATACCAATATGCAAGCTTACAAAGATACCAGATAGACGATTTCATTGTCAATTTCGAACGGTTCTATACCGGTTCTACCTAGTAATAGAATTCTGATTCAAGTCTATCATGTAGGAGATGGTTCAGAAGAAGCAAACCGACACTAAAGAGCTCAAGTGATTCTTCGGTATGGAACATCTGAAACAATCAAACTTATGTTTGTAACTTAGCAATAAAAACAAAAAACAACTTTCAAGGGGGAATTTATCATGAAACATGTCATTGAAACTATTAAAAACACTAAAGGGTTTGTATCGATTGAATCGGTACTCATTGTCGGTGCATTCGTTCTCGTAGCAGGACTTATCATCTACTTCGTGAACGGTAAGGCGGGAGATATCGGTGATAACTCTGAAGGTCAAATCAATAAAGCACAAGAGAAGATTCAACTTGACCCAGAGACTGGTGTCGGCGGTGCTACAGAACTTGACTTTGTAAACCCATGATGAATAAAGACAGCTTCGGCTGTCTTTTTTTGTGGGGTTGGACAATCGAACGGTTGTGAATGTACATATTCCTCATAGAATACAATAAACAAATTTTAACAGAGGAGTGGATACGATGAAAACATTAATGAAAAGAATTAGTGATACGAAGGGCTTTATTTCTATCGAATGGGTTTTGATTGGAGGGAGTGTTATCCTTCTGGCGGCGTTGGTTCTATACACGTTCAACGGCGAAGCGGATGACCTTGCCAAGAACTCTATGCTCCAAATTCAAAAAGCGAATGAAAGCATGGAACCTAGCGATGGTACAACTCCTTAATTTTTGGATTCGTGGATTCAAGTGAAAGATAGTTGTTATCTATATCTGAAGAGAGAGGGGGATGCAAATGAAAGTGAAACGAGTATTTCAACGTGTTCGAAAAGAAGATGGGTTTCTATCAATTGAAGCCGTCATGTCTATGGCTATCGTACTCATGGTTATCTTGTTCGGAATCGGCATGTTCACATATATGATTCCTAGACAGGCAATCGAGGAGGAAGTTCATTTGCTTGGAAGAACCGCAAAAATGCAAGGCGGGCTAACCGTTGAAGATGTCGAAGGGTTCAAGCAAAACATGAAAAAACGTGGGATGGTGAAGGATGAAAACTTGGATGATGTCACTGTCACGATTAACTTAGAACGGACATCAGGAGAAGCATTTCCAGGATACGAAGACAGAAGAAATATGGTCGGCGTTGTGATTCCGAGAGGGTTCGGAAAAGAGCAAGCCGGTGAGTATGCAGTCATGAAGCTCAAGGTGGAGGTTCCCGCAAACAAGATGGGAATTTCAGGAGTCGTTTCATTCTTCGGTATAAACGATGACCTGCCCGATAAATATGTCCTCAGTGAACGCATCATGTCTGAGCATTACGGAGGTACGCCATGACAAAGATACATCAAATCTTAAAGAGTCGAAAGGGTTCTAGCTCCATTTTTGTCATTATGATTTTAGTATTCTTATTCCCGTTTGCTATTTGGGTCGGCATCGAGTTGCCAAAGACTCATGAGGCAAATCAGCGTGTGAAGGATGCTGTTGACAGTGCCGCATCTTCCGCTGTGACAATTGTAGATAACTCCAGGTTCGATGATGGATATGTTAAATACAACGATACCGAGATATATAACTTGGCAAGTCGAATGGTCGCAGAGAAAATCGGAGCAGAACTAGTTGATGGTGTATGGCAACCGAAAGAAGGTTCCGCAATCAAAAGAGACAGTGTCGAAATTAAGGTGAGAGCCTATGACCACGAAGAAGTTAATGAAAGTACACCAATTTCAGTAAATGCAGTCATCCCTAATTCAAACGGGTCATATTGGACAAAGACGATTAAGAAGCCGACTGTCATTGTTGAAACGAAAGTGACTTATAAAAAAATTGGCTTATGGGGCGATGATGTGACCATCTATCAAACCGGCATGAGTCAAGTGAATATGGAGTGGTGATGATGAATTTTTATGAAACGTATGTGCAAGGTGTTGTAGACTTGAACGCTTCGGATTGGAGTGGGTTTATCTTGCTAGGGTGTTTACCTGTTCTGTTTGTCGTCTACATTTTTTCAGAGCTTTACACAGAGCGATATAAACTGTCCTTACATGAGAAAATCGGTATCGTTTTCTTTGGGATTGCAATGGGACTAATGAACATCAATTTTGGAAGTGTCTTCATTACGTTTCTCGTTTGGGGTATTCTTGGCATGTTGTTCGTCATCGATTGGAAATATCAAGAGTTGCCGGATGAGATGAATCTTGTTCTTGCTTTATTGGCTATCCCAACTGTTATATCTTCGTTCATAAAAGCAGAGTCTTTTACAGAATGGACATTACTGTCAGGACTTCTGTTATTCATCATCTTTCTTTCAATTGCACTTGTTAGTCCTATGGGTGGTGGTGACATCAAAATGATGGGCGCTATCGGTTTATACTTCCCATTGGCAGAGGTGCCACAACTAATATTTTTCGGTTTTCTTGTCGGAGCGCTTCACGGAGTCTATCTATTGCTGTTCAAAGGAGCGGGATTGAATTCCCAATTCGCCTTTGGACCCGGGTTGATAATCGGTGCATTGCTCACAACAATCTTATAAATGAAATGAGGTGAAAACATGAGAATTAGTCACGAGTCACTACTTGATAAAAATGAAAAAGAAAACAATGCCTTTACTTTTCCAATATCTGCACCAAAAGAATACTCTCGGGGAAATCAAGAGAAGTCCAAAACACCATTAGGTTTACCAAGAAGAAAATGGAGGATGTCTAAAGACAATCTATTCTATATGGCACATATGGTGATTGGCGTCTTATCGCTTGTCATTGGTGGGTCGTTTGGTACGCTATCAGGGTTCCTATTGTTTGTTCCTTATATGTTGGCAGTAGAAATGGCTTTTCGTCTCGGAGGAGTTAGAAAAGAAAGAACCATAAATCTAATCGTGTGGAATCTATCTGTCTTGATTTCGAGTTACACTAATCAAAAGATGAGAGCTCTTCGAGAACGAACGACACTTTTATATCGAGTCGGAGTAATCCTTAGTGCAATCGGAGCAGTTTTCTCAAGCTATTTTTTAATACTCGGGACTGCATTGGCAATGTTGAGCTTGGTATTCCGATTCGCAGACCAGGATGTTGACGCTATGTCTAAAGACTCTAGACACTTTGCGTTCGTTTTGGTTGTATGTGGAGGTGTAGCACTGTTCATGAATCCTTATAATGCGCATGGAATCCTGCTGTTGTCATTAATGTTCTATGCTTTTCACGAATCGTGGAGCAATTATACATTCTCAGTTGAAGAATAAAAAGAACATCTTCTCGTTGAAGGTGTTTTTTCTTTGCGATAGATGAATAGGATATAGATAGAATTCTTTCTATCCCCCATCAGACGTTGCGGTAGTTGAATATCAATTGACTAGTGCGGTAAATAGAGATTGGACGCCTATTGATGTTTCCTAAGCAACATCAATTCCAGGATTTAACTTAAAATTGACTGAACCCGGGCTTACGCATGTCTTTGTCTCCGCAAAGGACAAAGCAGGAAATGTCTCGATGCAAATGGGGGGGCAAGTAGGGGATGATGGTACAAGTTCTCCTTCTCCAATCAAAAACATTCGATACAAGCTTACCGGCGCAACTACTCAGGACATGACGGAGTATAAAGAGCCCTTCAAAGTTGTGAATGAGGGCGTGACTACGATATATGTCACAGCTGAAGACATGTCTGGAAACCAAGTGTCTTTGACAAAAGTTCTGAAGGTAAACAAATCTTCTCCAATTAACAACGGAGTAACGATTACTCTCGATTAAGAGACCGATATCATCGGTCTCTTTTGCTTATATATGAATCAATCGACACCATTGAAAAGTAATGAAGTTGAGACGTCTCTCATAGAATAAGAGAACTACATGAACAAGGAGGTTTTATGGCATGGAAAACACAATTGCTAAAGAGACCACATTTTTGAACGGGAAGCACGAGGAACGCTTTGTTGACCTAATGAAGGTTCAAATGATGATTCGTCCAAAAATCTTCCGTCGTGAGTATGCTGTACTCTATTTAATTTCAGCAATGGACTACGAGAACATCAATGAACTGTTCAACGAGAAGGGTTGCTATTTGAATATCGACACCGCTTGCACGAACTATCTGCTCGAAGAATTGACAGAGCGTGATGCGATTATCTTTTTGCTCGCTGTCAATATGTTCAATGGTTCGGATGAATTTGAATCATTCGGTATCAATGCGAAAGCCACCCCATATCATTTCGCAACACTTTTAGGTTCAGAGTCGATGTTGATGAATGAAGCATCCAACATTTTCATGAATGGATATAACCTCTTGCTTATCCAATAAAAGATGGGGATTCCCCATCTTTTTATTGAGTGATGTCGTTAAATAGGAAAGCGCATCATAAGGATGTTAGATATAAAGAAGGTTTACGTAGACCTTTTACATCAAAGGAGGTCGGTTTTAAATGAAACCGGTACGTACTAATAATGAAAAATTTGATTTCGTGTTTGAAAAGTTATCGAAGAGATTCCCAAACATTGATTTAGGTGGGGTATCTGATGATGATGGATTTTCATTCGACTTTCCGATTCCAGAAAATCAGAGCGGGGCAACCCTTTCCGTTCAAATCGGTGCATCTGATGAAATGGAGAACGGATATATTTATGGTTGTGTCTATGCGAACGACGGAAAATCTAAATTGAATGAATTGCACCTCGACTACTCTTCAGAAGAGGAATTTGACACTTGCTTGATAAAGAACTATCGATTTATTTTAGCGCAAGCTCGACGTTACCAGGAGGTGAGATGATGAAACTACAATACTTGGAACAATCTCAAGACTTGTTTGTTGTTGATAAAGGTTATGTACTCGCACATTGTGTAAGTCAGGATTGTAAGATGGGAGCAGGTATCGCCCTCGAATTCCGCAAACGAATCCCCGAAATGCCGGATGATGTAAAGAAAATGAATCCTCAAATCGGAGATGCAATCCCTTATACCACTAAGGGCGGGCGTGTCGTCGTGAACCTGTTCACGAAAGAGAGATATCATCATAAGCCAACCTATGAGACGCTTACAAAGTCGCTCATCTCTTTGCGAAACTACATGAGAGAAAACGAGTTTACTCGGATTGCGATTCCGAAAATCGGGAGTGGCTTAGACAAGTTGGAATGGAATCAAGTCAAAGAAATCGTGAAAACGATTTTTGCCAATGAGGACATGGAAATTTTGGTTTGTATCAAAAAGTAAGCAAATTAATCTTTTAAAAAAAATTGCTTGTTGAAAATTGAGCCATATTGTCGTAACAATGTAGATAATCGATATGATTTTTGATTGTGACGGTAGCCGGAGTACTATTTCGACGATTAAGCAGTGAATTTTGCATTGAATGATATACTAAAAGAGAAGGCGAAACCTTCTCTTTTTTATTCGATATATTTAGGGGGACTTCAAATGTCTAATACACTACAGGTCGTATCGTTTCAAAAAAAGGAGGACATGACTGTTATGGAACTGACGACAATCAATCATGACCTCGATACAATTTATTCATTCTTAGAAGGTCACATGGAAGTAACCATGGCTTTGCCTGGTTCTAGAGAACCTGAACATAGTCAATATCTCATCGTTTCCAATGATGAGGGGAAGATTCATCAATTACCGCCTACGATTGCCTATTTATCAAACGGTTCTGTGATAGATTATATCGCAGGTAATGCTTTTATCGTGCGTCGTGACGGGGAAGACTTTGGTAGTATGACTGAGGATGATTTGAATGTCATTAGGTCTTTCTATCATGGTCACGGAATTTTAAAAGGCGATGACAAAGACTATCACGTGATTACATTTGATGGTCATAGACGACTCTCATAAAAAGAAGCATGGGACATCCCATGCTTCTTTTATCTCTATTTTGTTTTTCTGTAGAGAGATTCCTCGTTTCGAATGAATGATGGATTTCCCACTTCATCTCCAACTTCATAATCCGATTTCAATTCTTGCCATTCAAACGGTCGTTCCTTTTCATAAAAGACCCCAAATCCAACTGACAAGAGAATAAGGGCAATGTCAAATGCGATATTCCCAATAATCGACTCGAAATTCGCTTCAAATGTACACAAGCGAATGAAAGTAAAGAAAGCTCCAGTTGCGATGATTGCCTCGATTGTCTTGTTCATTGTAAATATCCCCTTTTGAAGTAAAATGTTGAGATTCAACTATATATAAAAGGGCTTTCACCCTGAAAATAGAAATCAGTTCTTGCAAACTGATGACACTTTCACCTTTTAATCTATGTCAAAAGACATTACATTTTTTTGTCTTGTCCTATACTTTATGCAAAATTTCTAAGGGATATCACAGTGCTTACAGTGAATTTTGTACTTGAATTTTATAAGAACTACGGGTTATTAAGCCTCCTTCAAAAAAATAGAATAATTCTATTCAAAGACGAAGGGAGCTATTTATTATGGCTACAGCTATTGATGCGACTTATTGCAAGTTTCAGAAAAGGAATGTTCTTAGAAAGGTGGTTCTTAATTTCGCTTCATTGCAAGCTAATTCGAACAAGTCTTATATTCTTGAGGTTCACGAGGGGATTAATCCTGGAGAATTCGGAGTCTATTGTGAGTATGGGCGACTGAATTCAACACCCGCAACAAAGTACCGCTTGTTTTCATCCGAATACGAGGCAAATCGGGAGTTCGATAAAATTTTAAAATCGAAAGTGAAAAAAGGTTATAAGGAAGTAGATATGCACGATGACAATCTGTCAGCAGTTGCATCGGTAAGCGTTAAGAGTGCATCGAAACCTGACGTTTCTCAAGTGAAGAACAAGGTGCATCAATTGATTGGGAAGCTGTATCAATCTGCAACTTCATATTTGGTGAAATCGGTATCTACCCCACTCGGAAAAATCTCAAGTTTACAAGTTTCAAAAGGGATGGAGGTACTGAAAAAGATTGAAAAGCTTTTGGATAACGGTTCTCCAACCTATATGCAAATCCAGGCGTTGTCTGATGAGTTTTACTCTGTCATTCCCGTTCCTTTCGGAAGCCGAGTAGATGTTCGACGATTCATGATTGATGACTATACGAAATTAAATGACAAGAAGAACCTATTGGGCGTCATGGACTCAGTAGTCGAAGCTCAAAATACGCTTGACAAGACACTTCAAGAAAAATACGAGTCATTGAATATCAAATTGAAACCTCTCAGCAACCGAACGAAAGAGTTTAAACGTCTCGTGGCGAAGGTGAAAGATAGTCATAGTTCAAATCATCATTTCAAAGTGGATGTGAAGGACATCTTTGAGGTGGAAGATATGGTTGGACATCAGCAATTCAACCCATTCAATGTCAGCACGATGGAACTATTCCATGGTTCTAGAAATGAAAATATTCTATCGATTATGCAAAGCGGTTTGAAAATCAAACCATCTTCAGCCGTTCATACTGGTTCGATGTTTGGTTCTGGAATCTATTTTGCCAGTGAAGTGACGAAATCGGCGAATTACTGTTGGGGATTCGGAAACCGTTCGGACGATAGCCATTTCATGTTTATCTGTGAAGTAGCGACTGGTAAGATTAGAGATTATGATTCAGCACAATCTTCTCTTACTTCCGCTCCGAAGCCTTACAACTCTGTTCGAGGAGTGAAGGGCAGACATCTGCTTCATGACGAATATATCGTCTACAATAGCAACCAAGTGAAAATCAAATACATCGTAGAATTCAAACGAAAATGAGATTAGGGCTGAGACGCCCTAATCTTTTTTTGTTTGAAAAGGTAGACATCAAAAAAATTCATGTTTTAAAAGTAAAAATGATAAAATGACTATAGTCAAATTATGAAACGAACTTTATTCATATAGGATAGTAGAAATAGAAAGTATGGGGGTGAACGTATGATAGAAAAGAAAAAGTTATTACAAATTAATAAGCCGTGGAAAATGGGTCTTTCTATTGCGATTGGGCTCTCCATTTTTTCTTTTACTCCTGATTTAGTAGAAGCAGAAGGGAAGAAATGGGATTTCAACTATACTGGTAGTCAACAGACATGGGTCGCTCCGATGTCGGGTAAATATTTAATCGAGGTTTGGGGTGCACAGGGTGGAAGTCCTTTGACAAGTCCAGGTAGTTCAGGCGGTAAAGGGGGGTACGCAAAGGGTGAGCTTGAGCTTACTAGTGGAGATACCCTTTATGCCTATGTCGGAGCTAGTGGAAACTCTCCTGGTAATCCTTACACCTTTAATGGTGGAGCGAAAGGGTATGATAGTCAATCTGCTTCAGGTGGTGGTGCAACTGATATTCGTATCCTTTCCGGTGCTTGGAACGATTCGAAAAGCCTCTATAGCCGATTTATTGTTGCAGGTGGTGGTGGGGGAAGCTCTCAATATAATGGTTATTCTACAGGTGGTGTCGGTGGTGGAACAATAGGAGGGAACTTCACTGGTTCTGCCTACTCTGGTTATTATGAGAGTGGTAGAGGTGGCAAGGAGACCTCCGTTGGAACAGCATATACTCAATATATGGGTGCGGATGCCGGATTTGGATATGGCGGATATGGAGGTTCTGGAGATACAGCAGGTTCAGGCGGTGGTGGTGGATGGTACGGTGGTTCGCATGGTGTTGTACAAGGTGGTGGTGGTGGTTCTGGTTATGTGTTGAACGCAGTTTCTCATAAACCTGGAGGATACAGCGTCCCATCTAAATACCACTTATCAAATGTAAGCATTCTTTCTGGAAATCAATCTATGCCTGCACCAACTGGCGGGGCTCAAGTTGGTCATGTCGGAAACGGATTTGCACGAATTACCCAACTAGTTGTCCCTCCTACTTTAACCGTATCTCCAGAAACGACAGAATGGACATCTCAAAATGTTGAATTTGATGTCCAAATGGAAAGAGGGGAACATGACCTAAAAGAAATGTTTCTGCCTGACGGAACAAAGACAACAGACAAGATGCGAACGTATACTGTGACATCTAATGGCACGTATACCTTCAAAGCAGTTGATGTCATGGGCAACGAAACCGTTGAAACGGTAACGGTATCAAATATCGATAAATCCGCTCCAACGGCAACACTAAATGCGGCTTCTCCAAGCGGAAACAGAGTTAAGCTCAATCTGACATCCATTGTCGATACAGGAGGTTCGGGAATTAAGTCTATATTACTTCCAAATGGTGTCCTTGCAACTGGTTCGACAGCTAGTTATACCGTGTCTAAAAATGGTATCTATGAGTTTGTGGTCACGGACCATGCCGGAAACCAAACGGTGAAGAGCATTGAAGTGACAACCTTAAACGATTCCACAATTGAATGGTCATTTGCGTATAGCGGGGCGATTGAAGAGTTCGCTGTTCCACGAAGCGGAAAATATAAAGTTGAGACCTGGGGGGCGGAAGGTAGTCGTGGTTCGAGTGGCTATACCGCCGGTAAAGGTGCGTATGCTGTTTCGGTTCTAAATCTAAACGAGAATGATTGGCTGAAAGTATTGGTCGGTCAACAGGGACTCAACTTAAACTCTAATGGAGGTTCTGGTGGGGGAGGTTCATTCGTTGCAAAAGCTGACAATACACCAATCTCCGTGGCAGGTGGTGGGGGTGGCTCCTATTCTGGTAACTTCACAGGGAACTATCATCACGGACAGCCAACACGTCAAGTTCAACCGTTGTCTTCCTTCTCACAACAACAATCAGAAGGTCAGGGTGGCTTTGCGGGGTACAACGGTGCTCCTTATCCTTCGACTTCCGGAGCGGGTGGAGGCTTTTATGGTGATGGGATGGCAAACAACTACTCTGGTGGAGGTTCTGGAGGTTATGCTTTTGTAAATGGTGGCGGAACCGGTAAAGGCTACACATCAGGCGTCCATGGAGGCTTCGGTGGAGGTGGCGGTACAGCATATGTCGGCGGAGGTGGCGGTGGATATACGGGCGGTCACGCCGGAACCGGTCATTCAACCTCCTATTATACAGGTGGAGGTGGTGGCTCGTACTTCACTGGTGCTGAAGGATTTGCAAAGGGTGGTTGGGAAACTATGCCAAACCTTGCCGGAACAGGAACGCAAACCGGACAAAGTGGAAATGGTGCAGTCAAGATTACACGCATCGTAACGCCTCCAGAGTTCAGCATTAACGTTCCAACTTTGAATTGGACGAATGAGGGATTCAATGCCACGGTCAACGTCTCTGCAGATGGAGAATATGAGTATGTGAAGATGATTCTTCCGAACGGTACAGAGACGATATCACGTAACTTCACCTATCCAATCACAGCAAACGGAACATTCAAGTTCACTGCAGTCGATGCCAATGGCTATCGTCATGAAAAGACGCTGACCATCACGAATATTGAAAAGAACGCACCGACTGGTTCGGAATCCGTGAGCACGACCGGATGGACAAGAACCAATGTCACGTTGACTGCCACTGGTTCCGACACAGGTGGTTCTGGTTTGAAAGCTATTACGCTAGTGGGCGACCCGACAGGTGAAAACAGTAATCCTCTCGTGAATGGAAACCGCAAGACATTCTCTATCTCACAAAACGGAACGTATACTGTAGTGTATGAGGACAATGCCGGAAACAAGACGCAGAAAAACATCACGGTGTCCAACATTGATAAAGAGGGTGCAATTGCAAGCTTCTCTCCAAATGAGACTGTCGGATGGGTGAAGACCGGTCAGACGATTCGCATTGACCCATTGGATGTCGGTACATCGGGAATCAGTTACTTCCGCTACCGCACATCAACAAACAATGGTGCATCATGGTCAGGATGGAATGGGAACTATTCATCATGGATAAACGTAGGTTTCGGTCAAGGTGAAAACCTTATTGAAGTTGAACTGTACGACCGTGCAGGCAACGTATCAACCGTCAGAAGCGGATTGTATCAAATTGATACGACTCTTCCGAACGGTTCACTGAATCCATCCACAACGAACTGGACGAATGGTGATGTAACTCTGAACCTTACTGGGGTTACGGATACTGGTGGTTCTGGGCTACGTCATATCGAGTTACCAAATGGACAAATTGTGAGTGGTACTTCAGCGAGCTATATCGTTTCTGAAAACGGGACTTACACGTTTAAATTGGTGGATAACGCCGGAAATGAGCGAATCTTATCTCGCACGGTTTCAAACATTGATAAGACAATTCCAAACGGTACGCTTTCCTTATCCAACCCGAACCTCACAAACGGAGCTATCTATATTTACGCAAGAGGTAGTGATTCTCAATCTGGGTTTAGTCGAATCAAAAATCCAGACGGCTCATTCACATACTCAACAGCATCTAATTTCTATATTTCTCAAAATGGTTCTTACTCATTTGAGTTCTATGACAATGCAGGTAATGTGACCACGGAGACAATCGAAGTAAACACTATCGACCGTGTCGCTCCGACATACTCATTCACTCCGAATGGGACACCTACTTCAAACGGTACACCGTATATCAATGAAGATGTCACCGTAGAGATTAAAGTAGATGATGAGGGTGTTGCAGGCATCAATTATTGGCAATATCAAATCTACGACTCGAATTATGGGTATCGTGCTTGGGTGAACAAGGGTAACGAGCCTAATGAGACAATCACCTTCAATCAGTCCGGATACTACTTCATCAGAATCCAAGCTTATGATAAAGCAGGGAACAATATCGGGACACCTTCGAGTCAATACTATTATGTAGATAAAACCAAACCTACCGCATCACAGTCTTACAGTACGACCTCGCATACGAATGGGAATGTCACGCTTTACTTGAACAACATTGCGGACAACTATTCTGGCATTGATAAAATCACACGCCCGGACGGAAGTGTCATCTCAGCGACGTCAAGCACGAATTATACGGTGACTGAAAATGGTGAGTATGTATTCAAGGTCTCTGACAGGTCTGGGAATGAAGAAGTCTTCACGTATATTGTTGAGAACATCGACAAGACTCCACCAACGTTCAACTTGTCTAAGAACGGCGGTGCTTGGGATAACACGCCTCACAGCACGACTATCCTGCCACAGGACAATCTTTCAGGCGTGAATGTCATTCAATATGCATGGAGCAACTCATCGACAAGTCAACCTACTAGTTGGACAAACTATTCACTCGGAGCAAATATAATCCAACCGACCGAGGGGATTTACTACCTTTGGGTACGATTGTATGACCGTGTCGGAAACGTCACGGTTGAAAGAAGTGCTCCATATCGATTTGAGACGAACATGCCTAGCGGAAGCTCTCAACTGAATAAGACGACCTGGTCAAATGAGGATATCGACATCACAATCGTCGGAATCTCTGACACCGGAGGCTCTGGCTATTTGAGAACGAAACTCCCGAATGGAGTCTACTCGAATGAAGTTCAACCAAGTTATAAGGTTTCGGAAAATGGTGTTTATCGATTCGAAATCGAAGACAATGCCGGAAATATTCGAGTTGTGAACGTAACCGTATCGAATATTGATAAAAAACAACCGGTTGCCCTCTTTGAGGAATACGTGGATGTTTGGACGAATCAAAATGTCACACTTCACGTGAACGGTGCATTAGATGAGGATTCGGGGATTAAGCACATCGAATTGCCAGACGGTCAAATCGTTGTCTCTTCGACTGCCGACTATTCAGTGCCCCAAAACGGAAGCTATACCTTCCGTGTGGTTGATAAAGCAGGGAATGTCATCACGAAAACGTATGAGATTCAAAAAATTGATAAAGTGCCTCCAAACGGTAACATTCAAAGTGACGTCAAAGAGTTCACATCTGGAAACGTTACACTCTGGCTTGAAAATGTGAGTGATGATGCATCTGGAGTGAAACAAGTCATCCTACCTGATGGCACCATTTCTTCTGATTTGAATAAACGATATGAAGCAGATGGGAATGGCAAACATGTGTTCACAATCTTAGACAGAGCCGGAAACCGAAAAGACATCGAATATCAGGTGAACAATATAGACCGAGAAAAGCCAAGTGCCGAACTGATAGGAAACCCAAGTGACCAAGACTATCGATTGTTGCTACAAAATATCAACGATGGTTCCGGAAGTGGGATTGACTATATCATGTTGCCTGATGGTCAAATCGTCAGCAACAAGACAAGTGTCGAATATATTGTCACTAAGAATGGACTGTATCGCTTTAAAGTTGTCGATAGAATGGGGAACGAATCTTGGTTCACACACCATGTCAACAACTTAGAGCAAAATCTCAATCTTGGAGAATATTTGGCTTCTGGAATCGAGTTTGCTGAATATCAAATGAACGGCGCCACAAGTCGTGACTGGACACCTTTAGATATTGAAGAGGTCACGAGCACAGGTGGAATCGACTTTGACTTCACAGATGAAGGCGTCACCCATTTCGTTATCAATGCACGAGATTATGCGGGGAACCGGGACATGAAAATGAGAGTAGTCGTTGTTGAGGATGGAAAGGAGACAGTCTCACCATTGAAAAACATCCGTTATAAGCTGACAGGGGCAACCCAATCAGAATGGCAAGAATATTCTCAACCTTTCTATATTCAGAATGAAGGAATCACAACGGTTCACGTAGTCGCCGAAGACGAGGCGGGTAATCAACTGACATTTAACCGTCAAGTAAAAATAGACAAGTCCGAACCGATTAATAATGCGGTTGAAATTAGACTAGATTAAGAGGAAGGGATTACCCTTCCTCTATTTATTTTCGTTAATCTGAAAAGGAGAGTGATGATATGAAAAATGCGAAGAAGAAAATGTTAGGTGTTTTGGCAGGGACAGCAGTTTTGGTGTCCATCTATTCCTTCGGCTTCAACAATGGAGGAAATGAAAAGCAACAAGGAAACAACATCGAGACATCGAAAGATTTCCAACAATATATAGGAAATAAAGAGAATAAAAAAGAAAGTAACAACAAACACATTACAAAATTAAGAGAAAATGAGATTTTTATTCCATTTTCCTTGCCTGATGACGATAAAGAATATAGATATGTCAAAGAGGAAACAGAGGAAAGGGTTGAAACCAACCTTTCCGAAATGACTCGATTGACCGGTGTGGAGATGTCTCTAATTAAAACCAAATGGAATGAAGAACTATCCGCTCAAGATGTTCATTTTCGTTCTGAGGATTTGACTCAACCTGTCTATGCGTTCTTGTGGGATGCTGAGCTTTACGAGTCAGAAGGAAGAACAAATACACCTATCGAGATTCGATACCTATCTGCCAAGCTAACAGAAGAACTTCCAAAAGGGTTAGAAGTGAATCTGACATCAAATCTCGATTTCAAGCATATGTATCAGTTCTTATTCTTAGAGCCAGAGGGGTGGGATGAACTGAGAGGTGATGAGGGAAGACTAGATATTTTAGTAAATGTCACAGATGAGAAGTATGGAACAACTAAAGCGATGTCGGATGTTCAATCTTTGATAAAGAGGCACCAATTAGCTCAAGAAGGTATTTCTATCACCTTCACGTCATATGACGAGTTGCAACATGTTTGGGATAACAAGGAGCAGGTGTTCAAATAAAAAGAATTCCCACAAAATAAATTGATTATTTTTAAATAAAATAAATTTGACTATTGTTAAAAAATAAGCATACAATATAGTTAATCTAAATATTAGGAGTGGTTCATTTGAAACATGTAAAAGTACTCACATCTTCTCTTTTGGCTGTCGCATTGATGGTATCTCCATCCGTTGACGGGCTGACAAAAAATGATGTAAGTGTGGAGGCTTCTGCAACCACATCATTTGTTGCCAAACAAAACACAAAGATTTTTAAGTCAAAGCATCAGAAGTCTAGTGTTCTGTTATCGATTAAAAAAGGCACAGCATTCAAAACGGTTAAAAAGATTGGTTCTTGGTCAGAGGTTACGATTGGGTCGAAAAAGGGCTATGTACCTTCGGCTGACATTCAATCATTGTCAAATGTAACAACGAACAACGTAAAAAAGAAAACGAATCGTATCACAGATTTAAAGGCGTCTCGCTCATCTAAGGCGAAAACGATTGTGCGTATTTCAACCGGAAAAGAAGTAACAGAGTTGAAACGTATCGGCTCGTGGACTGAGATTTCATATGGGAAATATAGAGGGTATGTGCCGGCACGTAATCTAAGTTCCATTGAGTATGTCAAGACAACGACAAATCGAACGACGAACTTGAAGGCATCTCGCTCATCTAAGGCAAAAACGACACTGCGCATTTCGACTGGTAAAGAGGTTTCAGTTGTAAAACAGTGGGGGTCATGGACTGAAGTGTATTACGGGAAGTCAAAAGGGTTCGTTCCGACACGTAACTTGAACGCCTTTAAAGCGCCGTCAGGTTCGATTGTCCCACCGGCTAAGCCTGTCGATAACGGGAAGATGCGTTCTATTTCTCAAATCAATGCATATTTGAAAGCGGCTAAGCATCCTGAGGACAGTACTTCGCCAATGTTTACTGAGCGTAGTCATTATGGTGAACGAGTGTTCGGGTACAAGGGGTCTGCATCTAAAAAAGAACAGGTTACTATTTCAGCGCTCGGTGAAGAAAACCGAGAGTACATTTATTTGTCATTCGGGGCGTCTGAAGTCTACGCCATGGATGATGAGAATAGCGAGAAAAACTTCAAGATTGTCTTGAGAAGCATTGCGGATTCAATTTATCCTAAAGGTTCAAAGAATGCTGATATCTACTATGATTTCTTGGTGAAACAACTTGAAATGATTGTTAATCACTATGATAAATATAATGGTACAAGCAAAGCTCTTGATGAAATTGAACGAGCAACGCTCAAAATTGACGATGATGTGTATTCCTACCATAACGCAGTGTTGTCATTGCAAATCATATTGGATAAACGTTAAAAGCCCATTTAATGGGCTTTTTTATTGTCTAGAACTTGATTTTTTAGACAATACTTCATTATTCCATCAGAATATACATAGTATAAAAATATCGAATATAGTCAGGAGGGGGTATCTTGAAGAAAATCTTATCACTTTCGCTATTAGGCATTATGATTTCGACGAGCATGATGCCGGAAATAGCTCATGCAGAAGAATTGAGTGTCGATTTTAGTGAAAGTCTCAGTCAAAGCACGTCCAAAACCATTGCATTGCCCAATAATGCATATGTTCAATCAGTTTCGGTAGATAACGGTAACGTTGCATATTCAATGAGTGGAAACAATCTTACCCTAGAAGTGTCAAACGGTGACTCTCATCGGACAGAATGGAATCCTTATAAATACTCGAAGTATATTTCAACGTCGAGGACTCAGTATAATACGAGTTTCCCTTCGGAAATCTCTTATTCTGATGGAGATGGATATAGTGGGACGTACTCTCAGAATGGTTCTTATCAGCAGTATGGCTCATATACACCAGAACAATCCTTCACCGCCAGTTTGACAAGAGACGGTCAACCAGGATGGGGTACAGCAGGTTTGGCGACCTATCTGGATTATGAAAATGAATCAGAAGGAAGATATACAGGCTACTACGGTCGGCTTTACGAATACTCAACGTCAGCGAAACCGGGGGTAGGTTATCCTGCGGGAGAGAAGAACGTTACATCTTATTCTTCCCAGGGTGTTCCAGGTAGAAGTACCCCGGAAGCTTATTTCGGGACACAGATGAACTACAGTGACCAGTCCGGCTATACTGGGACATTGAACAGTTCAGGATACGAGGTCATTTCAAAATGGTATCAACAATATGGAAATCCTCAACGAGTGATAACAGAAGATGAAGACACACTTTTGGCTCCCCCACCTAAAGATTATGGGACAGGAGATTGGTTAAGAAATTGGAGCACATATGCCCACAGAGTGTGGTTTGAAACATATCGAAACGGAAAATGGAGCGATGCCACATCCTATAGTCAGGACTATTTTAAAAGTTATGCCGATAACCAAGAGAAATGGACTAGAGGATGGTACGACAATGCTTCTGGTCGGATGCCTGTCGTCCCACAAATCTGGAAGGGGCAATATCATTCTTTTACTGAGTTTGCAGAAGCTTCGGTGAAAAATGGTCAAGCGCATGTTAGATTCGGACGCAAACCAGCTCAAAATCACCACGAAGGAAATTATACGTATTATCATTCTCTCGGAAGAATGAAGTACAGCGGGAAGGTCACGAGACCCGACACACAGGTGTTCCAGAGAACTTACCGAGGTGAGGTCAAAAAACCGGCAGTAGACACACGGTATTACGTTCAAAACTATCATGGTGTCGCCTATAAGCCTGGTTACGACAATTATTATCGTTACAAGGTGACTGTAGACTATATCATTGATAATGAGTTGCCTGATTTCAATTTAACGGCAAATCCAACGAGCTTCACAAATCAAGATGTCACGATTACAGCAAACAATGTGAAGGACTTTGGAGATTCCGGACTCCGAGGTGTCCTATTGCCAAATGGTGTATGGGTGAATGCTGAAACTGTTCCATACAAGGTTTCACAAAATGGCACCTATACATTTAGAGCCGAAGATAATGTCGGAAACGCCACGACGAAATCCATCACAGTCAGTAATATCGACAAAATCGCTCCGACTGCGAATCTTACGCAATCGCCTACCGGTTGGACTAAAGGCAACGTCTTGTTGACACTCTCAAACATCCAAGACAGTGGGGTTTCAGGGTTGAAGGAAATCATACTCCCTGATGGGACGAAACACTCTACGTTCTCAGACATCGTATTTGAGGTCAAGGAACGTGGGAAGTACACATTCCAAATTGTCGATAACGCAGGAAATGTCACAAATAAGTCCATCAATGTAACAAACATCGACCGTGAGGCACCGGAAGCGGATTTCACTAAGAACCCGAATGGCTTTACGAATAAGGACGTGACGATTCAAGTCCGAAATGTTCGTGACGTTGGAACATCCGGTATGAAATCGCTGATGATGCCGAATGGCGAATTCTTGGTTCCAGGAAATCACGATTATGTTGTGACTGACAACGGGAACTATGCGTTCAGATTGGAAGATAATGCAGGTAACTCTGTCATCAAAACAATCAACGTCAACACGATTGATAGAATTAAACCATCTGCAGAATTTAGTCTTTCTACGACGGAAGCGACTCGTGATGATGTGATGGTAAACATCACTGATATCCATGACGAAGGGGTATCCGGATTGAAACATGTAAAATACCCTGATGGTTCGACTGACGCAACGTTTGAAGATAAATCATATCCGCTGAAGAAAAATGGGACTTACACATTTGAGGTGAGTGACAATGCGGGAAACACCATTCAATATACGACGACGGTCAACAATATCGACCAGGAACCACCTACGGCTGACGTCATCAAGACGCCTTCAATCTTTACAAAAGACTCCGTAGAAGTCCGTGTGTTCAATATTCGAG
This sequence comes from Exiguobacterium sp. s163, assembly GCF_018617135.1. Lineage (GTDB taxonomy): Bacteria > Bacillota > Bacilli > Exiguobacteriales > Exiguobacteriaceae > Exiguobacterium > Exiguobacterium profundum. The sequence goes on along the minus strand of NZ_JACSJN010000003.1, from coordinate 185,547 downwards.
ATATCGGTTTCGCAGGTTTGAAGTCGGTGACTCATCCAGATGGAACTGTGACAAAAGATGAGGAAATCGTCTATGTTGTCAATGAGAACGAGACACGTGAATTTGTATTGGAAGACAATATCGGGAACAAAAAAGTCCTTTCGGTCGAAGTTTCAAATATTGACACTGACGCTCCTGAAGCAGATATGAGAATGTCTACCGAGAACATGACAAATCAAGATGTGACACTTTATCTAGAAAACATTCGTGATATCGGAACTTCGGGATTGAAATCTGTTACACTGCCGAATGGGACAGTGAAGAGAACGTTTGAAAATATTTCTTACGCCGTTTCCGAAAATAGCAATTACATCTTCATCATCGAAGATAATGCCGGAAACATTGTTGAAAAAACATTTAAGGTTAAAAATATTGATAAGGTTCCACCTTCGGCTGATATTTCTCAGACTCCAATGAGTTTCACAAATCAAGACGTCAGTTTGAAACTCTCAAACATTCAGGATGTCGGTGTGTCAAAACTGAAATCCATTAAATTACCGAATGGAGAGAAAGTGACAAGCTTTGAAGACTTGCTGTTCACGGTCACTCAGAACGGGACTTACACGTTTGAAATCGAAGACCATGCAGGAAATCGAACCAATAAAGCCATCACGGTAGGGAATATCGATAAAAACAAGCCTACTGCATCGCTCACACAAACACCAACGACATTGACCAATTCGAATGTCACATTAATCCTTTCACTGGTGAATGATACTGGCGTGTCAGGTCTTGAAAGTATCCGTCTACCGAATGGAGCGGTCATTTCACCGACGACGACGACTTCATTTGTAGTCGCCTCAAACGGCAACTATCAGTTCGCTATACGTGATAGAGCCGGAAATGAAACGATTAAAACCATAACGGTTATGAACATCGACAAGTCGCCACCAAGTGCAAACCTTCGCCCCTCAACGACCGAATTCACAAATCAAGATGTCACGTTGTTCTTAGAGGACATCGAAGATATTGGAGTCGGCGGAATGAAGTCCATTGTCATGCCAAATGGAGACATGGAATTCACCTTTGAAGATAAAGAATACATCGTATCTGAAAATGGAACCTATACGTTTGCATTAGAAGACAATGCAAGAAACAATACGATAAAGAGTATCATCGTCAATAATATTGACAAGGAAAATCCATTGGCAGACATCGATTACTATCCAAAAGCAATCAACAAAGGTCCCGTGACCATCTCGATGAAAAATATCCAAGATGTTGGAGTATCGGGAATTCATGAGGTTGTATTGCCCAATGGCACGAGAGTCCCTGCAGAGGCAACGGTAAACTTCAATGTATTCGAGAATGGCGAATACTCAATGACGTTGTTTGATAAAGCGGGGAACAAAATTACGAAGAGTGTCAAAATCTCGAACATCGACAATCAAATGCCAGATGCAGATATTGTCTGGTCAAAGGGGTGGACAAATAATAGCGTGGTCATTTCTTTAACCAATTTCAGAGATGAAGGGATTGCGGGATATGATTCTGTTCAACTCCCAAATGGGGTTAGCGTGTCAGGGTCATCGACATCTTACATCGTAACTGAAAATGGAGATTATTCGTTTGTTGTGCGGGACAAAGTAGGAAATGAGAGAACTAAGGTGGCTCAAATCCGGAATATTGACAAAGGTCTTCCACTCATCACCTTTACTGAAAAGGAAAAAACATCTTCCAAAGTCAAGGTGAATGTATTTATCAAAGATAGTAATACGAAACGTTGATGAGAGGGCATAGCCCTCTCTTTTTTTGACTATTATCAAAAATATTTCGTACAATAATTGTAAAGGAGAAAAGGGGAGATGTTTATGAGTCATAAGAAGGTTTTTAGTGGCAGAATCATCATTGTCGGGGGTCTGCTTGCCTCTATCGGATTAAACCTATATATGTTTCAATCGATGGATAGAAAAGAGGAACTAATCGCTGTCGAAAAGGAAAAGATTTCGAAGAAAGAAGAAGCGTTGGATGTCTTTGTGAGTCAAGTGATGAATAAATCTGCTGAGTATGCCTCTCATGAAGATATGATGCTTGCCTTTGGATATGATTCACTTCAGAAACCCATTCATTATAATGGGGAAACCTACTATTTTGATTTGAGAGATGTTTCTTCGCATGCCTTTGATGAGGATAAGGGTGTCAAATATCAAATAAAAGCAGATATGACTATATTGAAAGATAAGGTCGTGAAAGACAGTAGCTATATTCAAAACCATCTTCCGATTGAAGTCATGGATAAGACATTGAAGGTCGCAAAAGGAATCAATGTTCAGATTGAAGAGGAGCATGAGGAATTGCCACCAGGTCATGAAGGAGAATCACCTGAGGAACATGCATCACATTCAAACGAAGCGAACCATTCACACTCGCATGGTGGTCACGATTCGCATGTAAACATTCCATATGTAGACACGATTCAGTTCGAAAAAGAAGCGAAAGAGTCACTGGTAGTACATGAATTTGAACAGACAATTTCTTTCAATATGAAAGACCACGAAATGATTGATTTGACGGAAGATGCGTATTTGAATATGTTGAGGGAGTTTGTATCAAATATCGTTCTGAGAGGAGAGAGTGATTATTTAATCAACATTGAAGCCAGAGACACATTTTATAAGATTACGGCGACCAATCCTACGCATACAAAAGTATTTTCATACGACAAAGAAACAAGAGAAATGAAGCTTGTCGAGAAATAATCCCAATCCCTTAACATAAGATAAGTAAAAACTGACATGAAAGGGGGAATTAGATGAACAGTAGAGATATGTCCAAAAAAATTATTAGAACAGCGCTATCAGTTTCATTGGTAGGTGTGCTGTCACTATATCCGATGAGTTTAGAAAAGGCGTCAGCGGAGGAAAGTGAGGAAATAAATATCAATCTAACATCCGACAAAGATGTTGATGTCGTGTTGACGATTGGTAAAACAGCTGTCAATGTCGAGAATTTCGGAGATGACTTGAGAAAGAAGCTAGTTGAATTGGGAATCAATCCTGAACGAGTAAATATTAGTGCAATGGAGACCAGTTCTCAAAATCTTCAAAGTACGTTTGCATGGACTCAACACGTTTATAGTCACGTAGGGAGTATCAGCATACAGAACAACGGTTCTAGAATTCAGATGTACGGCAACCCATCAAACCCTGGATTCAATAAGATTTTAACACCAAACAATCAAGACCCGGATATCAAAGAACAGACGATGTCTTTTGACTTCTCACTTGATTATGGGGATTCGTTTGATAGTGGTGGGGTTCTACTCAACACGCATCTTAATGAAAACGGGCTGATGGACGGTTACGCACTTGCATTTCCTAGAGGACAGCAAGCGACGTTATTTAAACTGAAAAATTGGAGTTCGAGTTCCGGTGAAGAGATTTGGAGTGGCGGATGGGGCGCAAGCGGGACGATTAACCCCAAAGCGACGTTAGTCGGCACTATCAATATGGGGCAATCCGGTTCCTTCAAATTGAAGATGGAGAAGAACAAATTGACTGTCATGAATCGAAACACCGGTGCAGAAATCGGGAATCTTCCTTTGGATGAACATTTCGGTTGGGGGTTTGGTTTCTTCAGTGACCACTATTCTCATGGTTGCTCTGTAATTGGTCAATTTGCGCTAACAAATGTGGATTTAAACATTTTGAAAGCAAAAGAATTTAAGGATGTCATCAAAGAACCAAAATGGAGAAATCAATCGGAGCGCTTCTTGCTCAACATCGATGACACCGTAGTCAATGAGTTTTCTGACTCATATGGGCTTGGAGAAATCTTGCCTCGATTAATCAACGAAGATGTTAGCTATGTCGGCTTGGGCACTCCTACGAACAAATCTCAAATGGAATCCTTCGTAGCCAAAAATAACGACAAAGGGACTGTCTTGTCGAATCAAGACTATAATCAGATGATAACAGATGCGGCGACGTACATCTTCAGTCAGCTTAAGCTTAAATCTGGAAGAGGTCAGTATGTATTACTCGACGAACGTTTGGATGTTTCGGTTACTCCTGAATCTTTAAAAACAAACTCACAAACCCCTGAGTTCCCATCAGGTCGTTGGCGTCTAGACCATGAATATGATTTCTTTGACAATCCAATGGGAGAATCTCCAACTAGCGGATTCTATCAACAGAATCTGCAGTTGAATTTCGATAAGGTCGGAAAGTACAACCTGTCATTCGGAGACCAGTCTCCAATACCATCCAACATTTTTGTCCATCGTGAACCTGTTGCGGCATATTCAAGTGATTTAGTGAAAAGCGGGGACGAGTTCAGACTCCTTACTCAAGACTACTCATACGACTTAGATAAGATGTCTCAGACGGACAAAGGGATAAAAGTACGAACTTGGAAGTGGAAAAAAACAACTGATGAGAAATGGAACACTGGAAAACCGTCTGTTCTACCTCCAAATGGTGATTATCTTGTCCAATATCAAGTTGAGGATTATCAGGGACAAGTATCTAGACCATCAGTTAGATATTTCACAACCACGAATCGTTCGGCTAGACCGATTGCAAACTTCACGGTCACACCTAACCATGTATCCATTTATGATACAGTGACCCATTCCAATACCTCGTATGACCCTGCAGGAAAAGAGATTGTCGCTTATGAATGGACGTTCTTCAAGGACAATATTCAATTCTATAAGGGAGCTCAATTTCAAGAAGACTTCATCTCCAGAGGGAGCGGGAACTACAGAATATCGCTCAAAGCCAAAAATAGCGACAATCTGTGGTCGGAAGAATTTGTTCGAAACGTCACCGTTTCTAAAGATGAAGTTTTCCCAACCGTCATTGCGGATTTGACTAGCCATAAATGGACGAAGAATCAGATTACAGTCCAGATGTTGTTTGATGACAAAGGTGGTAGCGGATTCAAACATCAACGTGTTGCAGTTAGTCAGTCAATGGTTAAACCATCATCAGGATGGAGTGAATATTCATCAGCAAAAGCTCGTACTCAACTAGTGGATGATGAGGGGAATAATTATATTCACATCGAAGCCTTGGACATGGCAGGGAATGTCTTGAACAAGGTTTTGGGACCTTATCAGATAGACCGTTCACTTCCAACCGGTGCTGACTTCACGTTCGATGGAACAAATCCTAGCGAGGGACTCGCAATTAATGTAATCGGTAAGGATAGCGTCTCGGGCATCAAGAAAATCATCCATCCGAATCTAGCGGAAACAATCGGAGATACAGCAAGGCATGTCGTAACGAATCCTGGAGAATATCGATTCCGGATAATCGATGCTGTCGGGAACGAAAAAGTGGTGGCGACCACAGTTAGCTCTCCTAATTTCTCAATTGAGGAGGATGGTCTAAACCTTAGGGTCAAGATAGATAAGAAGTACTCAGGCATCGGACTTGTTCAAGATACCAATACCGGTGAGATTAAAAACGGTAACGATGTCCTGTTCCCGATAAATGGAAACGGTCATTACGCTTATCGAGTGAATGACGGCGGGATTTGGTCAGACCAGAAGATTTATCAGGTCAAGAACTATCATGAACTGTTAGCTCCCCGTATCAAACTTGAATATGACACAAACTGGACGAATAAGAGCATTTCCGTTCAAGTAACTGCCTACTCTAACAGCAAGAAAGGGATTAGTCATCTTGTTCTTCCTGATGGCACTCAGGTTTCAGGAACAAGTTCAAGCTATGTGATACATCAAAATGGCGTATATACGTTTTATGCCGTTGACAACGATGGGACGTTTGGATATCAGAGTATTCAAGTGAAGAATATAGACAAGCGAATTCCGGACATCACATTGATTACTCCAGAAGATTGGACAAATAAAGACGTACTCATCAAGTTCAAAGACAATGAAAAGAAAACAGTTCTATGATAACTTCCAATAATTAAGAGGGGATATACCCCCTCTTAATTTTGACTATAAAAAAATAATAATTTCAATATAAATATATTAAAGGAGGGCTGTAAAATGATTACATTTATCCTTGAATCCGATGAGAATGGTCACGTGCTTCATGATTTTAGCTTCCATCTCATGCATGCTATCCGCTACCATGACTGGATGTATGGCGAAAAGACGTACTCTTTCGTTCTATCAAACGAATCTATACCGGAAGCAGACATGATACCGGTTGGTTCTTTAGAATTTGTCATGAGTCATCTTCAACGCCCTGAGCGAGTCATCCCTCTGAATGTACCGGAAGTGTTAAATCTCCATTCGTTCACGAAGCGGGATTACCATAAGTTTATTTCGAAGAAAAACCTAAAAACAAAACGTCTTCCCCTCTTTGTGAAGGAGTCTCTCGTTTACAAGGGGACAGCGGCGGCAATCACAACAGTTACGCAAATCGAGGAACTTCCAGATGTGTTATTTGATGTTTCAGAACAAAAGTCGATTCATTCCGAATGGAGAATTTTTGTACAACAAGGGATAGCTGTCGGTGCGAAACCTTATTTATCAGAAGACATCCTGCCAATATCTCCGGATATGGATGTCGTTGAAGCCATGATTGCAGTAATCGAATCGAGCAGATTAAAAGGCGATACCTTTCCATTGAGCTATACGCTCGATATCGGAGTTTATGAGGATGAGACGTTTCTCATCGAAGCGCATCCTTTCGTATCTTGTGGGCTGTATGGTTTTTTTAATTATCAAAGACTACCTTCGATGATAATTCAAGGGTATCGCTATTTTCAACAGCAATCAGGGGAAAGATAATTTTAAAAAAAGAGGTGGGAAAATTGAAATTAGGGAAAATCAATATCGTTGAGAACGTAACCGTTTATGCGGAATTGACAGACAATCGACTATCTATCTATGTTCCAAAAAAGAAATCCCGAGCATTTTATTTCGGCGATGTGTATCTTGGGCGAACAGCATCTAAGGGAGAGGTGTTGTGTGTAAACGTCAATCCGGTCTCTCGCTTACATGACCTTCAGGACGAATTACAGTTCTTTTTGGATAAAGGGCAAGAGAAGAGATTGCAGGTTCAATTTGCAAATGCCATCTTCCGTCTTTCCAAAGGAGAAGCCCAATGTTTATACCAGGACATCCGTGCCATTCTGCAAGTAGTCAGTGGACGTGGAAAGTCTTCTATTGTGAACAATAGAGAGTTACATGCCGGTTAGGAATATACAATATAGTCTAAATAATAACTTCATTATAGACAAAAAATACTTCTGGTGGTAAAATAGGGAGAAATATGATAGGGGGCTAGAATATGAATTCCAACTTCATAATTCGACGCTTCATCCATGATTTTGCCAAATGGGAGAAATCTTTTGTCGAACACTCATACTCATCGATGACCTCAACCAACGAGATGATGACCCATGTCACTTCTGAGAATCTCACCGGTGACCGGAATTCAAGTGTATTGGCTACCGAGCTAAGTGTTTGGATGGACGTGACGATGGATGAGATGGTCATCACACTTAGAAAGTTAAATATGGATGTAAAGCACGTGATTTTATTTTTGAAAGAGAATCAAGACCGATACTTTGACCGTTCTCATCTTGTGAAATGTGAGAACAAACATGTACTTGGTAGTTTCCCTATAGATGATGGCATTGATGGGGGCAAAGGCTATTGCCCTTATTGCGAAATGGAAGTTGAACTCCCACGAAAAATGCATCAACAGGTTGTTTATAATTGGAAAATCTCTCAATAAAGACCTTATCCGATTCGGACAAGGTCTTTTTCTCATGAGCGAATATTCGGATTGGATAGGCTCTCTCTCAAGCAGAGCCGTTCGCCCTTCTTTACGGCATACGGTCGTTTGCCTTTATAATAGGCAACATCGTTTTTGATGCGATGATATCGCTTTTCAACGCTGTATGAGCTACGATTCAATCTTTCACCTATTTCTCGATAGGAGAGCCCTTCATCAATCAGACTTGCAAGCTCCAAGTCTTCTTTGGTCGTCCATTCCTGATATGACCTGCGTTGATAACTTGGATGTTTGCGCTCTTGTTCGACCCATTCCGGTTCTGGCGGGAGAGCGTTTCTCTCAAGCTTTCGAAAATCTATCTTCTCCTTGTGGAGATAAGCCCACTCCCAAAAAATTTCTGGAAGAATGAGTGTGTATTTTCTTGTATTACTTGTGACCTTCTTGGAACAAGGTAATCCATGGTATTGAATCCAACAACGAACGGTGTTTCTGTCTACATCCAGTAGTCTTGCCAACTCTCCTGATGTCACTTTCCCAGAAACCGAGCGGGTCATACCTATCTTCAATCGTTTAATCTTTAATAGGACTGCGTTCTCACTTCTCCCTAACGTCTCTGCGATATCTTGAATCCTTCTATATCCTACGTTTTCTTTCAGATAGTCCACCTCGGAAACTGTCCATCGCTTTGTCAATTTAGGGCGTGAATCTTCTCTTTCTGTCATCAATAAAGCCCCCTACAACCAAAACAAGAACAATCAGCAATTAGGTTTGGTGATATTCGAATGCACATTTCCATCCATCTTTCTTATCGTCATCCGGTACAAATACTGAAGTACATAGCAAGTAAGTAATGTTTTTTATTTTAAAAAAGTGTCTATTTATCGAACGATTTAATTGTACAAGTTAATTATATTTAGAAACAATGGAAATTGGATATTAATTAGAAAAAGTGGGCAAAATGAGGATTATGTACCATATTAAAATAAGGAAATAGTTTCATTTTAATCCTTTTTTGCAAAACAAAAAAAGAACCGAGTAATCGATTCTTTTATGCAGAGATTAAGTGGTCTTTCACAACTTCAAAGCTTACATCTTTGATGATACAAACTGATTGTGATTCTGTGCCAAAGTGTTCAAAACAAGCTTCATCGACAGCATCATAATCAGACCAGTCGATATCCATCTTATCAAGAACAGCTTTTTCGCTGTGGCTGAATCGGTATTTCCAATCCGTATCATCAAAACCTGTAACGGTGACAACCATTTGGTCTTCTTTCGGAACTGTGATATTCCTCAGTATCCAATGTTCATTTGTCAGCATGGCATCATCAACCTTGCCATCCTGATACAACTCACTCGGTGGGAGAACGTCTGATGACAACAGACCCAATTTTTCCGTATCAATCACGAATATTTTGATAAGGTCTGAGTTTTCCATCAAGCTTTCATCGAGATAATGAGAACCGAATGGTGTCGAAGTGAGGCACCCTTCAATCGTGTCAGACACGCAGATGCGAGGGATTGTATTGTCCTCCGACTTCATACGGCTCTTTGGGACTCTAGCTTCAAAGACTCCCGGATGGTCGAGGTCTAATGTGACATGATACAGTTTCTTTGGTAACTGGTTCATAAGATGAACTCTCCTTTCGAATAAGTGTGTATGGTGACTCGAACCATTGTTCACACGCCTGTTTTAGTGATTTGCCTTATCCTACTCAGGCGGACTGGGGAATATAAAAAAGACCCTGAAAATCAGGGTCTTTTCATGCATCAGAGCATGTCTTCTGTGATAGTCCAATCTGTGTTCTGAACGACTTCCTTTTCTTTAGGTTCGTCGTTTACACCCATCAAGCCCATCAAGAAATCGTACAAGTCGTCTCTCAGGTGCTTGATGATGTAGTTTTTTGTGTGTCCCGGAACTTGCATCTGCGTGACTTTGACGAAGTGTTTTTGTAAAGATTCTTGTTGGAACCAATTCATCACATCTTCAAACGTTAAGTTTCCTCTTGCTCCGTCTTTTTTATTTTCAAGGCGACGGATATGACCGAGGCAGATGGCGATTTCGAGTTTAATCAATTCGTAACTGTGTGCGAATCGTTTAATTTCTTTTGGAGCGCTCTCAATCCACTCATCCTCTTTTTTCGTCTTATTGTGAAAACGAAGAGGTTCTTTTAACAAACGAATCAAAAGTCTCGTATCATTTAAGAATTGGTCATTATCGAATAATGTCTCAAATGGACTATAGTTAAAGTATTTTTGGAAGATTGTCTGAAAGTGGAGGGGATATTCTTGGTCATCCTTCAATGGTGTAGAAATCAAGTCGATTCCATAGTTCTCGAAGATGCTCAATTTGAATCCTCTGTCCATCATCTTCACACCGTCTCCTTGTTTCATCTTCCATGCGTTCGAATGTGTCATGATGTTGACCCAATCCTTTTCCGTCACATCTTTGTAAACCTTAACAAGCACCATTTGCTCGAATTCACCGAATGAACCGAACAATCGATTGAATCCATCCATCAAGAAATAGCGTTCCTCAGCAGTTTGGTGTGCCAAAATGAACGGCATTTGTTCGAGTCCGAGCATGGCATGTTGGACTCGAATTGTTGATTTCTCTTCTTTCTTCCGTTTTCCGCTATATGTCGGTCGAAAATACTCACTGTCAGAATCGTATCGAATTACGTCCTCTTCCTTCATGGTCAGGTCTCGAACTACTAGAGCCTTCAATTCTTGGTACGACATGCTATACAACTCATAATCCCTCTTGGCAATCGAATCATGGAGTACATCCAACTTTTTCATCATTTCGCTCTCCTTTTTGAATATGCTCATGTAGAGCTTCTGGATTTTTAAGACTGATTCATTCTATTCAGGGACATCGTTCATTATGAAAGACAGTCGTCAAGTTTTATAGAGCTGTAATCGCTTCATCCAAGAGGGGACTTCGTCTGCTTTTAGCGGGGGCGAGATGACAACTGTTAGGGTGTTCGGCTCCACCTCGTTATAACCGGCATCTCTCACGCAAATCCATCCGGCTCGTTCCAATTTCTCCAATTGTTTTTTTGACGCTCTAACAGCAATCTTCTTTTCATCGCTATCTACCCATTCCTGGTAAACAAGTTGGGAGAACAACGGAGGATGGTTAGAAGTGAAAACCGCCCTCTCAAAACGAGATGCGGCATGCGCTGTTTGAACACTCCACTTGGCAGTTGAGAGCGTTAGTTCTTTGTTTAATAGTAGATACTGCTTAATCTCCATCCGTTGACACCCTTTCTGTTGTTTTCACATATTGATAAAATATACAAATAGTCAATTTTTTAGTTATTTTATAGTGTAAATTAATGATATAATACATGAATAAACCATTCTTATAAAAAAGGAGGGGAGATTCCCCCATGAATTCTAATGTTCAAGAACTCCTTCTCATTCTAGTCGGAAGTTCTTTTCTTACATCTTTCCAAATATTATCATTTCTAAGTATCTTCTTTTTGGTCGGATTTTCAATCGCAAAGATGGAATCTTATCGAAACAGATGGATTCGAGCATCGGTCGGTATGCGTGGCATTTACTCGACCGCCATCATTGGGGTTCCTATACACGAGATGGGGCACGTCATCATGTGCAAGCTCTTCGGTCATCATGTGGGCGAGATACGATTCATTCAGTTCGGGAATCCCGATGGTACGATGGGTTACGTGAACCATTCCTATAATTCAAAAAACCTGTACCATCGAATCGGTATGTTCTTCATCGGAGTAGCTCCAATCATCATGGGAATTTCCGTCATCACACTACTGTTTTGGGCTCTATTGCCTTCCACGTTCTCAGAATGGTGGGGCGACATTGTTTCAGCAGACGGCTTTTCAGAGGGGTTGATGGCTTCTGTCGGGATTATTCCTAGCATTTTTTCAAAAGAAAATGTAACCGGCTTGCCACTCTACATTTTTCTTTTTCTTTCTGTGTCGATTGCATCTCATATGACGCTCAGCCAATCAGATGTCAAAGGTGCCCGTTCGGGAATTATTTTTATTTTTCTTGTCGGAATCCTTATCAATTCTTTTTATGCGCCTCATTTGAAAGAAGTCGATTTCTCATCGTTTCTTTTTAATCAGTTCAATGTGTTTATGTTCTCTATCTCATTGATGGCTATAGGATTTTCTGCGTTCGTCACATCCTTGGCTTTCATCGTATATAGGGTCAGACAGGCATTTCTTCGCAAAAACTGAAGAAACACGGTTATTAAAAGAAAAAAGACAGCCCATTCGGTTGTCTTTTTCTTATGAAGAGGTTTTGAGGTAGAAGGAATGCTCGACCTCATCACGAAACAGGATGGCTTGTTGAATGAAACTGTCACCGGCTCTACCTTGCAATTTCCTAGCATTCTCCATAGCCTTCATCCGAATGGCGATAGGAAGGTCTGAATTTTTACCATATGCTCTCATTAGAAGCATCAGCTCGACAGCTTCTTTAGATTGTTCAATATTATAGTGTCGAGCATTTCCCGTGAACATGAGGTACATCTCTACATTCAAGAATCCCTCTTCCTCGACCAATAATTCATATTCTGCTTTGACAATTGGGTTTTCTTTCTCACTCCGCAATACGTCTCTTTGCTCGACTTTCAACTCTTCAAATCTCAAGTAGTGGAATATAAAACTGTATGGTCGATAGATAGTCTTCTTCTGACCGCTCGCTTTATACAAAGACATTTTTAATTTCTCGTTTGTGATGACAACGCCACCATTTAATCCATCCTTGAAAAGTTTTTGTGTATTGTGTCTGATATACATACATTGTGCGGTGAACAGTATGCCCCAAGGGACGAATGAGACGAGTAACTGAACATGTTGAATGGCATACCATTGCCCCATACAGCTCAGAAGGCATAATAAGAAGAATAGTGTCCTATTCTGCAACTGTGAGCGCACCGAACGCTTCAATTCCTTGTCCACTGTTTCAAAATCTTCTCGACTCCAATGCCTCATACTTTCACGTTCTTGGTTTCTCCATGATGTTGTGACACGGCTTGTCAGTTTTTTCAGCCATAGATAATTGAAGATAAGATAAGTCGTCAACGATAACACCAAGATGAGGGTTGACTGGTGAATGTTTGGTGTAAATAGGTTCAATTCATCCACTTCCTTTCCAAATTTTCTTTCTATCCTATTCCTTAGTGTAGAATCTGATGAGGATAGTGTGTTCCTACACTAAAAGACGTCACCCGAGTTTAAACGCTCAAATCATGTCTCCCTATCATTCAACAGTTAGCTAGTGGCATTGCCCTCGTGATGAACCAACCATATTTCATCTTTCGTTGGAAAGTATCTGTAGATTTCTCGTCCCTTTTTCTCTGCATAGCGGATACAGTTGTATGTGCCGCCTTCTTCTTTCCCTTCCCATACGGCAAATATTGTATTTGAGATGTCCACCATGTATTCATTCCGCTTCTGCATCAACCAACCCTTGTATGGCTGTTTCGACACGTGCGTAACCAGGTCGGCTTGCTGAAGAATATGGTCATATCGTTTTCGGTCTTCTGCACTCATGCGCTTGGCATGGTCTTTACAGGGAATCGCACATTCCAATTCAAACACTCCAGGAAAATCCCGTTTCAATTTCAAGGCAACCATCGCCCAGACAGTGTCGGCACCTAAAGCCATTCCAGTCACCAGGCGGATGGGCTCCTCTCGTGAGAAACTATTCGTCTCCTTCATATATCCACCTTGCTCTAAAATGAACTGTCGCATCACACGTCCCATCTTGATGTTCAATGGATGCATCAAATCATAAGCGTCGTCCATATATTTTGGACGTCTACCTGTAACCATAATCACGTTCATCATATCCCTCCTAAGCATAATTAATCGACTAGAATATACTCCTTTAAATGTATAATATAATATTGACTATTGTCAAAAGTATGTGCATACTATACATATAGTGAAACGAAAATAGGAACAATGAAAGGGTGTAATCACTTATGAAAAAATTGTACACTATCCAGTTTACGAAAGTCGGAAGTCAAGTCAACATTGATGTGACGGAGGCAGATGTGGTTAGTTTCGATGATAAGAAAGTGAAAGCTCTTAAGAACAAGGGAACAAATCCTGAAGACGGCATCTCATTAGAGGTTCATCGACCATTTCTAGACAAGATTCATGTGATGCCTTATGACTCCCCAACAGAAGGTATCGTCATCATCGCACACACTCTCAACCATGCAATCATCCCTCTCTTGAGAAATGAGATGATTGCACACGTAGAGGACAGTATTCGTGATGCAAAGAACGAACTCAAAAAGATTGAGGTCTCTTTAGATGACCTACGGAAACAGTACACGGTGGCATAATCACCGTGTATTTTTCTTAGAATGAGACATGCTTTGAAAACAGGAAACAGCATCGCTGTTCATAGAAGGAGGAAATCGTATGGCGAAGATAGAGTTTGAAGTCGGACAAGTTATCAGTGTATTGGAGGGGGCTTTCTTCGGTGAGAAACGGAATCCACGAGAGCTTAAGGATTATAAAGTGAAATCATTCAATGGGACAAGCGTCTATCTGGTTCCCGTAGATGACGAGATGACTCAGTTCCCGGCTCGATTCAATCGCAAGACGCTAACATCAAAATCAAGCTTTGGTCAATCTGCGTCTCATATCATCTTGGACAAGGATGCGTACTTCGAGAAGTTGGACGAGAAGAAGCGAATCCGTCGATTGAAGGAAGAAATTCTTGTGAATCTAAAGGAGAGTATGAATGAGGAAACCTTGAAAAAGGTTTTGGCATTGTTGAAAGATTGAAACGGAGCGGACACCACGGATGATGAAACAACGGTCTCTGTGGTGTTCGATAAAGGACAATAAAAAGGGGAGAGGTTACATGTTGATTGCAAAGAAGGATTGTATCATTTGCCACGGAAATGGCTTGGTCGGGACATACTATCATGCGATAGATGAAAACGATGTGGAGCCATGTGAATGCGTCTATGAAGAGAGCAACATCTTGTTGTTCAATAGCACGAAACAAAAATATGTAAGTCGAATCGAAGAAGAAGTTGTCTTCTTAACATCATCAGATGCTAAAGCAGTCGTATTTTCTGATGACAAGACGGCACAGCTCCTAATCGATAAGTTGAACCAGGATTCCAACGACCAATTCACAATGGTCTTACAATGAAATTTAATATTGACTATAGTCAAAAATAAAGTCATAATAATGATAAAGAGGAGATGAAGAAATTTGTAACGATATTCAGGCAGAATAACCTCAAAGGAGGACATATAAATGAACCAAAAAATTGTCTCAAACGAGGAGTACCGAAAACCCTTGACCGGCATTTCAGATGCTTCAGGAGAAATGGTCACGATTATCGGTGAACAGACGGTTCAGCTTGAAGATGGACGAATCGTTGAACAGTATCTCTATCATATCGACAGTTACGTAGCCCAAAACGGAAAGCCTTTCGCCGCTCTTAAAGAAAACATCACATTATTGGAGTCACCATGATTCTCCTCGGATTTTTCGAGGACGTCTATCTTGAAGAGATTCATATCTTGTCAGGAGAGCGCATAGTATAAAGGCGTACTTATAACATTAGGAGTCAAATGAGATGTTAAGTGGATTGCCACTCTCTATGTCTCGGACTGTCTAGCCTTGGAGGAATGATTATGCGTCATCAAACGAATCAGCAGGGAATTGACGAACTGCGAAATAGCCTTAAAGAAATGGTTCAATCAGCGACGAACGATGTCTTGAAGGATGTACGAAACTTACTGGAAGGAAAGACTCGATAAAGGGTCTTTTCTTTTTGGCTTAAAAAGCAATGCTCTCGCATATGATGAAGAATCAATATCAGCGATACAGGAGTGTCAATCGGCACAAATATAAAGGAGGATGACAGAAATGAATCTTGAAAAATCTTCTGATTACAGTCACCTATTATTAAATGATTTGGACGAAGGAGAAATCCTATTCGATGCTAGGGATTATTTGAGAAGCCTTAAATTAGCCATCGATGGTTTGACAGAAAAGCTATTCAAGACCATGGGGACTCCGGACAAGGAGATGAAATTTGAATTTCAATTTGAGAACCATAACATCAGATGTGGTGTATGCGGCACAGAGAATTCAATAGACAATCAGTTGATTGAGGATTTGAGATATGGCGACTACGAGTATTATCACACCTGTCATATCTGTAGTCTGCATGAATCCTATGTATATGGTGAAAGTGCCATCTATTTTGATGGGATATTGTGGACGTATTCGCATCATGAAACGATGGAATCGGAATCCTATCTCACCCGAGAGAAAGAGACCACAGTCGTTGGGGTTATCTTTCGAAAATTATTGGATGAGAAGGAACTTTCAGAGGACGAAAAGTCATACATGAAGTTGTTGCAGAAATATACAACTGTCGAGGGTGACTTCTTGCTCCAAGAATGGATGAAATCTGACGAAGATGGATGCTAAATGGTCATCTGTTCATGGTTAATAGAAAAAGGAGGGGTTAGGCGTGAATCCAGAGATTTTTAAAGGACTGAACTTGAATGTCAACGAGTTAAGCAACCTATACACAGACTTAGGGAATTCAATGAATATCAGCAGTGACAAGCTCCATGAATTGTTGAGCACCATTCTTGAGAACAATGAGGGCAGTGAGCGCTTTGAACGCTTCAAGGATGTCTATCAACCTGGTGCCAATGAGGAATGTCCCGTGTGCTCGAATGCATTGATACGCAAAAAGCATACAGCTTATCAGGCAATATGTAACGTATGTGGTCTTGAGGGCGGCGTATTCGATGGAGCGCTTGGTTATCATCTGTCATTTGACGGCTTTGAATGGTATATCTCAAAGGCGAAAGCAGAAAACGATGTCGTTTCTCTTCGTCAGATTGGTGAACATCAGAGAATGGTGTTCTCTTGGTACAAAGAGCTCTTCACAAAAGGAGAGAATGAGGGACATGACGACTTAAAACGTGCAACTCCTTCCATGGAGGCATTCAATCCAAAAAAAGACTCCTAAGAATAGGGGTCTTTTTATTCGCTCTTGAACTCAACTTCTATGTCACCTTTCTTCATCTTGAAGCTGATTTTCTTTTCTCTCAAGACGTATAATGCGCCAAGAGAACCTGCAATGATTAATGCTCTGTCCGGGTGTTTCTCAATTGCAACTGCCAAACCCTTTCCGACCTTTTCCATAAACTCTTTAGTCTGTACGGTATAACTCAGCTCTGGCTTCAATTCATTCACATCAACACACCCTTTCAATGTCGTAACTCAACTATACGTCCTTATCTTCTACATTGTCCATCATGCTTAAATGGACAGACGACTGCATAGGATAAAAGGAAAAGAAACGAAGGTATGAATTTTCCATGTGAATATAAAAGGAGGGTGCGGGAGATGAAAGCGAACCCGGATTTATTAATCGTTTTAGATAAGTACTTGAATCGTGATTATCAGGAAGACAATGTTCTGAATCGCTGTCCTGTTTGTGGAGAAAAAATGAAGTCTGAAACGGACACGTTGGAGCATATTGTGTGTGCATCGATTGATGCATGTGAAGAGTGTGGTTATGTGGAGGAATATGCGTATGGGGCGTTTCGAGCGGGATTCAATGGAGGAGAGCTACCAGAGGATAATAACTTGAATCGAATCGCATTGGGAATCCTACGCAAGTTGCATCTATTCACGAAACCGCTAAGTCGAGAGGAGTCTGATTTGTTAAACGTCTTATTAGGTGAAGAGGAAATGAGTGAGACCGCATTTGATGAATTGCAGACTGTTGTCACACATCAAAATCAATAAATGAAAGAAAAAAGACCAGTCATAGAACCGGTCTCTTTTTTATTTCGGGAAATAAAATGGATATGCGTGAACAATATCATGTTCTCCCGTATAGATACTGTCTGTCGTAAACACTTTCTGAATCAATCCCTCTGACGGAATCTTCCCTTTGAGAATATTGCTTTCAGCATGTCCCAATCCTATTGGTATAGAACAAAAATTATGCGATTGAAACAGGTTTGACGGCGTAATGACTAGGATTTCTGAATAAGATGAGACGAAAGATAAAACTCAAGTTGGAGGCGATGTGCATGTTTTGGAGAAAACAAGCGGATGTAGTCATGGAAGATGAAAGAAGCTTTGAAGAGGTAAAAGACCTGGAAGAGATGAAGGATGTTCACAATCATTTCATCACGAAAGATGGCGGGGGCTACATTGGACAGGTCAAAGTGATTGACCCTATCCAAAGACCCACGGATTACTAAAAAAGAGCCCTTAAAGGCTCTTTTGCTTTTTATAGCAAGAAGAATACTACGATTCCCACAATTACTGCGACAATCGTGATGAAAGAAAGGATTGTAAACAACATGACCATCTCTGACATATGTGTAATCATCTGGTCTTTTGTCTCGTCTTTCGGTTCTTTCAAATAGCTTTCGGCTTCTTTACCTAACGGATATAGAATCAGTCCGAAGATAAAAAGGATACCACCTGGGATGTCTTGTTCAATCACGCCTGCCACATTTAAAACGAATGAGATAAGGGATAGAATCCCTACGACCATAAACAAGGCGCCTATGATAGTTCCCCATTTGGCGATTCTCTTATAATGTTTTTCCATCTACTCACAACCTTTCATCAATATTTGATTCTATATCCTTATATGTCGGGGTGAGAATGTTATTCCAAAAAATTGTCGTAAACAATGATGAAGGCGCATAGGATAACGAAGTATTGAGACTGGAGTAGGAGATTACCTATTCGAAAACTAGAGGAGGCGATAATCGTGGATAAGCGTGCTGAATTAGAGCAAGAAATTCGTGATTTAGAACTATTGTGGGAGAATCCGCTCATTCTCTATAAAAATGACTATTTGCATTTAGTTCCCCATTCTAAAACTCCTACCGTGTGGAACGAGTTGTGGCTATATGCTAAGCGTCGTCAATTGGTGAAGTATTATTCTTCAATTGAAGGACAGAAAGACTTACAAAAACAGATATCATCCTTAAAGAAGCTTCTAACCGAGCAGGAACAGAAGGGTGCCTAATGTTCAACAGAAAAAAGAGAAGGCATTTGCCCTCTCTTTTTTTTAGAATTCTGAAGTTTCTTCTTTCTCTAGCCATTCACCCAACGAAAATGTCTTCAGGGACAAGTAAGGTACCGTGCAAGACTCTATTTCAAGGATTTGAATGTCATCCGCCGTTTTTATGAACTGAGAGAGTGTTCCATCTATGATGAACCGATTTTCGAATTCTAACCAAACATGATGGTTCCCATATACAGTACCCTCATGTATGAGAAATTGTCTTTGTAATTCTTTGTTCTTACCGGCAACCATCACGATATACCAGGGTGCGAAATATCGACACTTTCGATGTACATTCTCACCATAAGGTTTTTGATAGGCATCAACATCAAGTACGTTCCATTCTATCAGATGCCGTATAAAGTGTTCTGATGCAGGTGATAGTTGTTTGACCTCTTCAATCGTCAAATGAATCAGCTCCTCTTGTTTTTATATAGATGCATCATAAAAAAGATGGTGTTGTCGATACGGAAATAGCGTACACTGGTTAAGACCTTAAACCTTTAAAGACAAAGATTTTAAAAGATATTCTTCTCAAAGATTAAATAGATATTTATAAGAGATTAATTCAGATATTAAAACCAGTTATTGCGCAAATGAAATCCTCGAATGTCATTGGGGCTCTAAGGCTCGCATGACTTTTGTCCTTCATATTTTTTTCCCGAGATATCCACTGTTTCTGCAGATGTGGATATTTTATTTTGAGTTGGGGATATCTTTATCGAAGATGTGAATATATTCATTTCAACAGTGGATATCTTTTTTTACCCTGTGATTATTATTAGTGTAGCTGTGATTATCTTTTTTTCCAATTGAATATCTTTTTTTCAAAATGGTGCACAGTGAAAGGCGGCAAATCATTTTCGTGACGAAGATGGTATGAATACATACTAAAAAAGATAGAAAAATAAATATTTAAACTCATATATATCCATTAAAGTAATAAAATGGAAGTTTAGGGTATAGTGAAATAGCCGTGGTTTATGCGGCGATTTTACCATAGCGGTTGAAGATGTTGTTTTTGATGACAGTTCGAATAAACCCACCGATGTTCTTGATTGAATCGGGGGTGCCTGGGCTCTGTATGTAGGATGGGTACACAGCCAATGCTTGACGGACATGATTGATGCCATACTCCATCGCCATTTGCACGAGGTCATCTGTTTCTTGGTTTGTAAGGAGTAGTTCTTCTCCTTCTGAGAAGCTTTCATTAATGGCATCGACTTGTTCGTAGATTTCGGTTGTGAAGAGACGTTCTTTCTCTGTCTTCTGAACTTTCCCATTGAACTCTTCCTTCAACTGAACCGATACGTGAGTATCACCGGCGATGACAGTGAAAATATCCGACGCCTTCTGCATAAGCTCATCAATGATTTTCTTGTGATTGATATTTGATGGCATGAAGCGCTTGATATCATTGTAACTGTAGATACAAACATCTTTTTGTTCAACATGTACTTCGTTGTCGTATTTGAGAAGTGCACGAATGGCAAGACGCATTACGTTGACATTGTCCATGGAGACAAGTGCTTTCATAAACGATTGTGTCATTTGGACATAACCTGTTCCGCCTTGCTCTTTAGTAAGGTGATTTTTCTCGTAGTCTTTTATCTCCACACTAAAGAGGTCTGCTCCATACTCAGAAAAAGAAATCAGACCTAATCGTTGCAAGCGTTTGTTATTGTTTTTGATAGTTCGAACGGTACATCCCAAATGCTCCGCAAGTTCTTTTGTCGAGATAAGAGCGGCGAATCCACGAGAGTCTACAAAGTAATGATATGTAATCATTTGAAGAAGTTGATACTTAGACAACCGCTCATGTTCGACGGTCGTGCTCTGTTTAATCTTATACTGGTGACGTTCGTTCATATAGACGACTTTGGATGTTCGGTTCTGGCGATTGAACGGGCAATGGTTCATGCAGATATGTTCTTTGCGTTCCACATCAAACCCTTGCAATGCACATTCTACAGGACATGAAGAATAGTCGATTTCCTCGATTACCTTCTCAATCTTATAATTTTCGCAGACTCCTGCCATTTGAATAAGCAGACGTTTTCCAACCTTTGCGATTTCTTTGAACGGCATTGTCATCGTCATCATTGAACACCTCCTATAAAGTAGTCTCGTTATACAAGAATCATTGTAGAGGATAATAAAAGACTTGTCGAAGTGACCAAAAGTGTCATCTCGGAACGGTAAAACTGGAACACTTGAATCTAAATGTGTTGGTATGAGTGGGTTTTCTGGATTCGGAACCATACGTGTCACATCAGAACGGAGAATCTGGAACAGTTGCTCCGAACAGAGGAATATCAACGGTTGAGCGTCATATTTAACAAATGATGGATGTGGAAGTTAAAGGATTTCACGATTTAATCAAGCAAACAGGACTATTTTGTCACGTCGGAACGGATAAAACGGAACAGTTAGGTATATAGTCTTATGATTTCTAAGAAAATTGTCACGTCAGAACGGAAAACTTGGAACACTTGCTCAAAAATACTCTAAAAATTGAGTAAAAAAAATGTAAAAAAATATTCGAATTTCGATGTCACTTCAGAACGGAGAATTTGGAACAGTTTGATGAAGAGCTTATAAAAGGGCAGAATATAGCCATTCCACAGAAAAATAAAAAAATTTTCTGTTGTTCTGTTGCTTAACGATTGATTTTCATGGCTTATATGTCACCTTAGAACGGAGAAATTGGAACACCTTCCGTCAGATGTCATCTCAGAACGGAGAATCTGGAACACTCTAAGCCTCTTGTCCGTTCAGAACGGAGAAAAGAGAACACTTGAGTGTAAAATGTCATCTCGGAACGGAGAATTTGGAACAGAGAACCTCGAACAAGCCTCTTTTCAGCAGATAGAGTCATTTCAAACGTCATGATATACTTTTAATGAAGAGTCAGATGAAGAACAGAAGAGGAGGGATGACATGGAGATACCAAATGAGATTACTCAAAAGCTTTCAGATGCAATCCTAAGACACTTCGATGGGTTGTATCGAGAATCTCTCTATCCAAAGCTTCAAATCGAGCCTGAACCATACCTCCTACATCTCGCAAATGAAGTGTTTGATGAACTCAGTAACTTGATAGAAGTAACGGAAGAAACATTGACACCGATTGCAAAGAGACGACAAGTCACAAAAAGACGTTGGCTCAACAAGGAGCTAGAAGACAATAAGAAATCAGGGTTCCATGCTGAAATTAATCAGGTCGCAAAACATCTTTTTGAAAACTATCCATTAGAGAAATTTCGCGCTGTTTACGAGGTCGAAAGTTTGGACGAGTTGAAAATGAAGATGCTAAATGAACTGACGACGTGGATGAGAGACGATGATGCACTGATGTGCAATTTCCCTTACATCAAAAGCAAACCGACAAAATCAATCTTATCTGCACTTAAAAATGATATCCAATACTTAATTGTTAAAACGGTGAAGGAAGAGAGTCCAAGAGGGGAACAAAGCCCGGTCATTTCTGTCCCTAACTCTATAACCAATTTCCCGTATGACCATACAAACCGCATTAAGATTAATGCAAATGAGTTGGTCGAAGATAACTTTTTCCAAAACGTATATCTAATTGATGATAAGACCAAATTCGAGTCACGAATCAAGGTGGAGGCATTAGAAGAAGGTTTGATGCGGGAGAACCTTAAAATGTTGAACAGTCGTGACCAAGAGATTCTCATTTATCTGATGTCGTTGAAGCATGAAGCCCTATATCAACCCGTCCCGATGGTCGTAGAGATAGGTGACATTGTGCGAGCAGTTTATCACAATGATAGTAAGAAGAGTTATATGGCAGTAAAAGAGAGCTTGATTAAAATGGATTTCATGGAGATGCGAATCATAGATGAGAAGACACTCCGTTCCACAAAGACTGAAATCTTTTACAATGTCACGATTGAGGCAGATGAAGTAACCGGTAAAGAGGTCGCCCGAATCATATTCAGTGAAAATTTGATTCATGAATTCGTCAAGAACCAGACGGTGAGCATTTACAAGAAAATTATCGACCGGTTCGAATTGAAATCATCCAAGGTCTTGATTTACGCACTACAGAGACAACGAATACTGTTAGCTACCCAAACAGAAGATAGTAATCCAATATTGTTTCAAACGAATCTCAATTTCTTCCGTGGGGCTCTCGTGTTCGGAACGAAGCGGCGAACGAATCAAATCAGAATCATAGAGGAAACTTTAGATGAAATCGTTGAAAGTGAGATTACATTGAAGAGCTATTCGAGAAAAGGCGATATTTTTCAACTGGAATTCTATCCGTTCAGTGATAAGGAACGTATCGATTTGCTGAACAAGAATCAAAACGCATCGCAATTTTTGACGCATAAGCCAAAATAAAAAAACCGCCTCAAACAGAGACGGTTTTTTTCTCTAGGCTAGATTCAAGCTCATCAGTACTTATCATTTCATACTGATAGTTTATTTCTGTACGTTCAGAAACAATAAGATGCTCTTCGATGGCGTGAGTTGTCACCGTCGTCTTTTCGACTTTGATTAACCTGGAGCCTCTAAATAGCTTCAGTACATCCATGAGAGAGGTAATCGAATCACAGTCCTTGAACGATTCAGGAAGGAACATGGGCGATAAGAAATCCATCGCACCAGTACCAAACTTCTCTGCTTCGTTCGAGTGTGGAACAAACTGATAGCGCATAGGGAGTTCCTTCGTAGATTCAATACCGTTTGAAACCATACCTGCAAAAAAATCATCTCCATATGCCAAAATAAAATAAGTCTCTGTAAACGTGCTAGATGAAACCATCTCTATTCCTCCTAAATCATAGATTACACATCAAAGAATGAAGAGTTAGATTGAATCTCATTGAACAGCTCTACCACATCATATGGAATAGGTGGTTCATCATGGTCGATAATTCTAGACTCATCTTTTTTCCAAACATGATGGCTGTGAGTTTTATTTACTAAACGAAATTGTTCTACATAAATATACTTATCAATCCACTCATTCAATAGCTTGACAGATAAGTCTTTCGAGTGTATCTGACTAAGGAATTCGCTATGTTCAAATGAGAATGCCTGCATGAAAGGCAGACTACTTACATCTAGCGACCCGAATAATTGATACTCTCTATATGTTATCGGACATACTGGACCAAATTTCCATTTTTCGAATGTGTATTCATCGAAAAGGGAGACAGGTTTTCCGATATGCCTCATATATTCGCAATCGATGAAATAGAGGGTCTTTTGAAGAGCTAGATGTGTCGTCAACTTCATGCCTTTCCCACCTAGCTGACGAGAAACGATATAGTTTGCCAGGTCAATTGGTGTGAGCTTAGAGACGAGTCTACGAGAAACGTTCTTCCTGAACACATGTTCCATCTCTTTAAGTTGGAATTCGCTAAGCTCAAAACGATGTTTTTCTCCGTTTACATCCAGAGTGCATGTCAAATTACCGTTTCCATTAAGCTTTTCCTCGAAATCGAATCGCTTCTGATGTGATTTCGTCAATTTTTTCATAATGATTCTCTCCTTCATATCGAATATTCAATGAATACCTAATAGCGTTTTCATATCTTATGTTGTGTCCTTTTCAATCATGCTATATCCTTCATATTTCAATCATAAAGACTGATATTCCACGGATTCGGGCATAACATAATCATGAGTCAAAAAATAAGGGTCATATATGTGACATTTCAAGGAGGAACCGGGTTATGAAAGTAACGGTTGAATTTAGCGACTATAATGTACAGGCATTTGAAGAGGGTACTGGACTAAACATTCAAGAGTTAGACCAAGAGAGCCTTCAGAGAGCACTGAGCTTTGCGCTAGGGTTTATTGATTACACAGAACCGTCAATCGCATCAGAACTCTTGAAAAAAGTGGAGGATGAAGAGCTTGATAAGCCATTCATGGAACTCTACCAAGCGGGTAAAGTGAATCAATACTACGTAGAACACGCCATTCGTAAGTGGGAAGAATCTTCTCAAAGTGTGCCGGTTCATGAGTATTTAGGTATGAGTGAGGATGATTATCGACAATACTTAGAGACACTCTCATTGCCACAGACTTAAAAAAGAAGTGCTATATGCACTTCTTTTTTTATGAACACTTTCATCTAACGTGTCATCACAATTCACATTCACACCTCCTCGTCCTACTCACTAATAGTTAATAATAGTGTATTTTTAATTATTCAAATAGTCAATAAAGAGGAGCGTAACGCTTCAAAATAGTAAAATTAAATTGACTATTGTCAAAATTATGTTAAAATGATGATGCAGTCATAGATTTAAATAGATGGAGGGGCAAGTATGCCAATGGAAATGAACCGAAGATTTATGGATGTCATCAAAGAGGATGAACAACTTCAATTCTTGCAGAAATTTGGGGAAAGAGCTGATATTCATAGCCTTCAATTCTATATGAAAAACTCACGAGTGGGTGAGGTTGCGCTGAAGGGAAAAAACTACGAATTGATGGGATTAGTGGATGTCAGTTCTTCTTTCATCAAAGTAGCGGTGAGGAAGATTTTAAGTCTCATGAACCCCTTCGGCTCGTTTGATAAGCATGTTTTTCAAACGTTTCGATTCGATGATTATTCAGTCACGATACGATATATGGATACCAAGACACCTTTTTACATGATGTCTGTAAAAAGATGAGATGCATGGTGAGTTAAGCGAGAAATACGATATAACCGCTTTCTGACGTTGTCCCTGTCCGTTATGAAGGCTTGTCTTTCCTTTGAGAAGCATTTACTATATGAATGTTGAGGCGGAGACAGAAGAGGAAGCACTTGAAAAATTTTGGGCGTCAAATCCGAGAGGGATTGTACGTAGTGTGAATGATGTACGAAAACCTACTGCTTTGCGTAACCCCGACACACTTCGTATGGGAACAGAATAGGAAGCGTAAAAAAGAATCGCATTGACCGGTTCTTTTTTATTTGGACACCTATAAAATGAAGTCATATGACATATGATGTATCGTTGACATTTGCCAACAAAACAGGTGATAGCGTGACTCACGACGGAGTGCTATCGGTTCGAGACACAGGTCTCACACTCGCATGGGGCGTTCGGAAAGAATAGCTTCGGTTGGAAGGGAGAAGAAGCGAATCTCCGTGCGAGCAAGCCTTCCCCAATGCAATTGGAATACATAAAAAAAAGCACCCGATTGGGTGCTTTTATGCTTCTGCTAACTCTACCATTTCTTTCATTGTCCGCTCAAGGTTCGGATACCCGCTCAGATAAACTAGTTTAACGTGAGGGTATTTCTCAAGTTCACCCATGAGTTTGTAATAGAATGGATGATTGAAATAATTCGTCAACACGAACACAATATCCATATTTGAAATGAAGGAAATGTCACGATTGATACTATCGACATCACGATAATCCATCGAAGGAATCGCCTTTTTCAGTTTATTCACCAATTGTGGGTGTCCACCGAACAGGACTGCTTTATTCTCCTTCATCAATTGTGTTACCTGTTCAACGACATCTACCTTTTGATGGTGCTCTGGTGTTTCTGCACGTTGATGGTAGGCATAGTTGCGAAGAGCCGTTACTTCCTTCTTGAGAGATGACGTCTCTTCCTGCCTGTTTCTCATCTGCTTGACCTGTTCTTCTAACTGAAGGATATACTCGTCTTTTTCTGACAAAAGTCTTTCCATCTCACGAGTGTTCTTCTCGAATGACTCTTTTTCAGTTTCAAGTTCACGCTTTGTCCGGATGATGTCTTGCTCCCGGATGACAAGCTCTTCTTTATCTTTGAGACTTTGGAAATAGAAATCTGAGAGCTCCTTGTAATGCTTGACCATCATGAGAATCAATACAGATGAGGTTAGGAATAATTCCCATTGTTCGTCGCTCAATCGACCGGTCTCGACACCATATTTGAAGATGGCATAAATTCCAACCAAGTCTTCTCTTTTCACTTCTGCAGAAGTGGTCAAGTTGAAATCATTCAATCTCTCCTGGCGAAGGGTACCCGTCAACGTTTTGTAATAACGTAGTAGTCCCTTATTGTATAGGACATCGTAGTCGCCCTTGCTGACAATGGTTGTCCGTTCTTCTTTTGTCAACAGATTGTTGATGATGTAAGCCTCGTGTTGTTGGAAGAACCAATCAACGCTTTGAGAAGGTGGGATTTTAAATTTGAACGCATCTTTCAAGTGAAAGAGTGCCTCTTTCTTGTACTTTTCTCTCAACTGAATGAAGTCATTGTTCGGAACTCCTAAAATTCTATTGCTCTGGTACACATTGAACAACAAATTCCTTCCGAAACTGGATTGAATCGAGCCGAACAAGTCTTTTCCAAAACAGACTAAAATCAATAGCATTAAATGGTCATGTTGTGACGCAGAGAAGTTCGGGTCCCGTCTCTCCATGAATTCGAAAAACATCTCCCATGAGAAGCGTTCTTTATTGTTTTTCACATAATCAATGTATCGTTTATAGCTTCGATTCGCCATTTCCTTAATCCACTCAAGCGAAGCATCTCGCTCATCGTGATAAGCATAGATAGAATGAACCTTGATGGTCATTGCTTTTACTGGAACCGTCAACGTGTTGAGGACGGGCATCTCATAAAAATCACTATTCTGATAGCTCTGAATTGCATCCGATTCGATAGCGGCATATTGCTCGTTGATATCGTCCCACAGTTTACGATTCGAAGAAATTGCAATGAGGGCATTCGCCTCCATCCAACGATTTTTGACGATGTCAAACTCTTCATTGTTTAACTGTACCTTTAATGAATTCTCGATGAATCTCATGTTATTACCACCTCTGATTAGTTTCCTGTTTTAGTGTAACTGACTATCTTGTGAAAGTCGATTTGACTTTACAACCTATAAGGTCAGCTCGAAAGACAATAGATTGCCACTGAACTGATTTGCTTGAATTTCTTTCTCATCACTTTCTGAGAAGCTTGCCCCTAGTGCTTTCCAGAAGCGGGCGGACTCCGGTAATGAATCCCCAAAAAATCGAGCGGTTCTACCTGATTCCTTTGCTAGAGCATCCAAGAACAAGCGACCTCGTCCTCTTCTCCGAAATTCCGGGAGGATAGTGAGCCAATGGATTTCGATGGATGCACCATCATCGGTCACGTCTGCACATCCGATAATCGTTCCATCAACCTCTAAAAAAATCCTGAGCGCATCATGCTCTGCCCAACCCAAATCTTCAAACCTTTCCCTGAGCAATGGGTTCTCATCAAGCAGAAGTTCGGCATGCGAATCCTTTAAAATCTTGTACATATAGTTGTACCCCTTTCTTATGTGTATTTTTTATTGTATGCCGGAATCGTCCCTTCATAAGGACATATAGTAAGAAGAAAGATGAAGATAAGAGGTGACAATATGGTCAAGCAAAAAGAGGCGTTTGGTGATACCGAAAGAGCAAGAATGAGACAGGTGTTCAATTCAATGGATGGAAGACTAGAGACGTTCAACGAAGCATGGGAGAATGGTCTGTTTGAGAATAGAACCGGTCGTTTGAACGGACAGGGGATGGATGTCCCTTATAAAATGAACCCATCTAGGGAATGGTTCGAGGGAGACGGTAAGCGCTATGGGTTTAAGAAACAAACCGCAAGCATTCGAAAACTCAAAAATGCAAAGGCGAAGAAGCCGGAGAAGAAGAAATACTATAAGAAAACGAAACGTCGTTCAAGAAATCTTGACAGAAATATCGTGAGATTCGAGATGACTGAACAAGAAGAGCATAAAATGCTGATGATGGAGAGAGGACTGATGCCGACCGCTATCTGCAAGGCTTGTAACTATCACCTCAACTTTAAGTTCATGGACAATTTTGATATGGCGATTTGTTGGGAATGTGCAGAGGGGCTTCGTGATGAAACGGTTTATAGTGAGTGAAAAGAATAAAAAGATTCGGCATACGCTAAAAAACCACCTTGACAGACGAGTCCTGGTGGTTTTTTTTACTGTCTTATTCTTTTGATTGGAACAAATCAGAGAATGAGATGTCGAATGTTTCTATCGATACCTCTCTCGAAAGAATTTGTTTATTCAAACGAGTGCGCTCCTTGATTTGGGACTTACCGATTGGCGATTCTAGGTATTCAACAAGTTTCGAGATGGAGTTGTGAAGTTCTTCACTGTCCAGTCTGGATACGAGCTCTTCTGAAAGCTGTGTTTTTGCCGTCTTCTCAGCTCGATTATATACAGTCGGTATCGAAACATCTTTAATTCCTGAAAAGTCCGTCGGCAGTTCAGAAATCAGCATGACTTGAGTCTCGTCACCACCAAACAAAGCATTTTTCCAATCAGTCTCACGAGAGTGCCAATCCTCATCTGAGATGAAGAGGGGTTTCTCCGTGTGATTCCAATAATCATAGTTCTGAATGCCTGGCAGTTCCTCGAAAGCATCTTTTACGCCTGTGACATCACCATAGACGAGAATCGCCAATGTCTTGCCTTCAATCTTAAATATTTTTAGGAAAGATTTGATGTCAATATCAATACGATAGATACTGTCAGACTCCTTCTGGAGACTGTTCATCACACATTCAAATACGGAACGTTCCGGGTCATAAAAATCCATGACACTTGAACGATTCTCAAACTCTTCCTCTTCAGAAAGAGTAGCGAGGTCATACCAGTACGTGGAACGGTCAATAGCCACTTGATATACATGCTTTGTAGTCAATTCTTGAACAGCCCCAATGAATGGAGAAATCCATTCTTGAAATTCGGTTTGATTCATGTTCGGGATGATGTACCCGTCGAAAATCTTGATGCTCATCGAATCACACTCCTTGGTAAAATAGAATTCTTCACTCCAAGATTAATTTCTAAGAGTTTTTCCTGAACCGTATCATGACACAATACAGTTGGAAGTGGTTGAGGTTCTAACGGTATTGAACTCATTTCAGGTTTAGGTGAAACGCTGTCACGAATTACCTTTTCTGAGTAAATCCGCATCAATCCATGTGCAAATCCAAATGACAAATTCTTCTTAAATTCTATCCTTTCATTAACTCCCATTTCTATGACTCCCTTTTTTATTTTTAGATGTTCCCATACCAAATCTATTACTGATTTATCTTATGTATCTCAAGGAAACAATATGAAAATTAGATTGTGATGTGTCGAGAATAACAAAAAAAGACTTAGACATTTGTCTAAGCCTCGCATGGTCGTTTCTAACCGAAAGTCCACGACACAGTCAGGGTCTCCCCTTGACTTTTCTTTTCTAGCTCCACGGTCTGCGCATGTACCGTGTATGGGTTCTCCGTACTATCATATACAACAATGGAAGGACTATTCATCGAGCCGCAAATTCAATCAAAGAATGTCTCTTCACAAACTTACACTCTCTCAAGACTGTCTTGATAGGAACAACCTTTCCTTTAGATGTGTAATAATCCTTGCCGACTGCTGTAGCGAGTGTCTTTTCTTTAAAACGATGCTCATTCGCAGAGAACCATGTCTGAATCTCTTTCACAGGCAATACGAAGAGGCTTTTCCATTCAAGAAAGTAATAGAACAGATAATCCGCCTCAGTATAAAGAAAACAACCCGGAGTGCCCTTGTTCTCGTTGCTAACTGTTTCGAAAAAGAAATTTCCACTCTTATATCGGTCAATCTTTGCTTCGATTCGCTTCATTTTCTCTACGCCGTTCTCTAAGTAAACCCACAGCAAATCGACATCTTTTTTCTGAAACGTCTCATGTTTCTCGACATTGATGATAGCGAGAGAAGCCGAGAAGGAACGTAAAAATGCCTCAATATCTTTAATGCCTTCGTCCGCCACGGCGAACGTATCTTCTACGGTATATCGATTCATGGTTGCTTGAATGGTGAACACCTCCTGCCGTCCGTTATCCTAGTCTGTTTATAACAAATATTTTTGACTATAGTCAAAAATAAAAAGTCTTATGCCCGTTCTACACACGTCATATGAGCACATAGGGAAGAGAATGTTATATTCTAATCAAATGGACGATATGATATAAGACGAATAAACATAGCAGGGACGATGAAACACGTATCCTTAAAAGTGAACTCATTAGACGAACACATCAGACGAACACAACATTTATAGGAGGAGCTATTTATGGATTACAACAGCGTAGTATTTGCATTCGCCATGGTAGCATTTGTTTTAACAGGGAGAGCGGTCTATGTCCTCATGCATGTCTTGTACGGCGTACAGACATTGTCGGAGTATACAGACCACCAACAGGAATTGAAATCGGAGAAACGAAAACAGATTCAAAAAAACACAAAAGAAGTTTTGGTTCACCTTATCATTGTTTCAGCTATTGGCTTTGCAATGTTTTTATTCGCTACGAGCGGGAGTATGTAAGAATCCCGTCTGGCGATTCCACATGCTCCTGTTCTCATTTTAGAAAGGAGTGATGTGGTATATGTTAGATAGCATCGCAGGAATTATAGAGTCAATGAAATCAATCTTGACCAAAAGGTATGAACTAATGGTAGTCATCGTTTCGGTTACAGGAATCGCATTATGTTATCAAGTGTGGGAGAACAATCCGTTCGAAAGTATTTGGTACGACAATTTATTGATGATGTGCATCGTCGTTATTTCGATGATTTTCATCTTCTACTTCTCAAAAAAGGCGAGTCTTGAAACACGGGCGGATGAACAGCGACAATCCGTTCAGCAAGCCATCGAGAAAGCAGGGGAGATGATGGTAGAGTGGGGAACGAATCCTCTTCTGGAAGGTGATATTCCCGTATCTGAGGGAGTTAGCATCTTCATCAAACGGACAAAAAAAGGTAGAACGGCTCAGTTAAGAATCAATGGCGTTCTACAACCTGAGAAAGTACGCATATCTGGAGAATAAGAGGGTTATCCCTCTTATTTTTTTGACTATATGTATATTTATTTTTTCTTTATATGTACATAAAAGGTCCTTCTTTTGGTATAATAGAGATAAGATATTGAGAAAGAAGGTGCTGATACAGCCATGTTTTATGAATTGACGAACAGTCAAGAGCTAGAAGAACTCCTGACGTTTGAAGCGTTTGTAGAGAATGCTTCATTACGAGGGGAAGACATGGAAATCAACGGTTTGTTGAAGGATGAAATCGATTTTGAATCGACGGATGTAGAAGGGGCTGTTAGCTTTCATGAATTCGACAGAGAGTTCACGAAACATTTGAACAAGTATGAGGCGGAAGGTTTTGATGTCGCACCTGCAATAAAGGCATGGCATGAAGGATATAACCATTCATTGATGCAAGGATAGACATCACGCAATGAGAGCGATACATCATGAGGGTTTTTAAAACAAATTGGAAAAGGGGAAGCAAACATGAAATTCAAAGCTGAAGAATTGGCACAATATCCATTGCTATCAAAAATCGAAGTCGGTCAATCGGTGATTGCACTACCAGATAGTGACTATAACGGTCTTGCGGGCGTCATCACAGAGATTTTGTATGGAGAGGAACGTGAGACAGAGAATGAGACGATTTTAGACATCGTGGTGGATTTTGAGGAGGTCGAACCATTAGAGAAAACTCACCCACACCTGAATGGAACAGGAATCGGTAATGTTTTCATGGGAGAGGATGAATTGGTATTCGCTTTTGACCACTACAACCAGTATGTGTCGGCAAAAGGGCAACTTTATTGTAAAGAATGCGAGGAGCTGAAACTTCGTGTGAACAAGCACCATGCAAAATCCGAGTCTTGGTCATGGGGCGACAACGGTCAAGAATACGGAAATGAACAATCGAGTTCATACCTTTCATTCGATGACTGCGGGCATGAGGTGTACGACGTTGAAGGTTATTTGGAAAAACCGGAAGTGCTAAATGTGACCTACGTGTCTGTTTGGGATGGCGGTTTCGAAATTAAAACAAAAGCGAAATATGACCCCATCAAACGAATCGTCTTTGACATCGAGTCGGTAGAGGGAGTTGATGGAGATGGTTACGAAGTAGAAAACCTAGAAGAAGAATTCATCTTGTTGCCTGATGGGACAAAACTCTTCGTCGAAGAAGAAAACGGGAAGTATGTCGCTTACTGATAAACCGAAGACCTCACTTGAGGTCTTTTTTACATGTGTCGAATCATCAGAATCAATTTACATAGAATATAATATTCAAATCGAAAAGGAGTGTCATGAGTGTGTTCACAAACTTATAACGGGGAAGCGAATGTGGCAAAAGAAGTCGAAATCGATAATTATTTGTACGGGAGATGTCATCTATTCGCTCTGTTGTGTTCTAAAATGTCGGGATATGACATGGAGTTCTTATGGGATGACGATTTCTGGTTTGAGGGGGCGGAACTTCCTTCTAAAGTGTTGGTTCACGCTTATGTGGTCTCCCAAACAGGAGAGAGGTATGACGCAGGGGGAAGGTTGGATGACGAGCGGCTCTCAGAGTATGATTGCAATCAACCATCGTTTCAAAATGTAACTATCTCACAAGTAGAATCTTGGATGGCAGAGAACCTTCTCTCAGATTTTGAAGACGGGGAAGTCGAACGATTGCAGGAGTGGTTGACCACTCAATACGATTACCTTTCCAACACTAAAAATACCTATTTCACTATCCAAGATATGCCTGAAGACCATGTGTATCCAGAGATGAGCTATGTTCATCATGGCGCAGGCGGGAGAGGAATCTTTCTTCGGAAACAACTGCTCGCCTATACGTGGTTGTATTTCTCTGACGAGGAATCGAAATCCGTAGAGATGGAAATGAGAGAAGTCATCGGAAAAGAACAAGGTGTTGGCACGCAAGTCATATCGTTCCTATTTCAACATTTCCAATTAGAAGTGATGAGGGGAACGATTCTCCATGAAGAATCAATGCGTTCCTATTATTTTTGGAGAAGCATTGGTGCGACGATGGATGTGGAAGATGAAGATGAATATTGGGAGTCCTATCAGGAAGGACATAATGTCTATTTCGAGCTGACTCGTGAAGGGATTATGAAAGCTTTGGGAAACCGATGCGAATGGGGGATAAAAGATGAGTGAAGAAGTCAAGATGTTGAGGGAACGATTTAATGATTCCTTCAAGCGTGATTATGACGGCACGAAGAAAGACTTACTTTCAGCAATGAAAACAGTATGTCATGATGATGAGGAATTGGCGCTGAGGCTGTTGCTCGAATCCGACCTCGTCATAAACCGGAAGAAAGCGATTGATTGGAATGACGTGTGGAATGATGAATATGCTTTTGCTCACCAAGTTTACAACACAGATTGGGATGAGCCGGAGATTTATGAAGAAGCGGAAAAGAGCATAGAAGAATTGGAAGAAGTGTTCAATAAAGGCACGAGCAAAGACTACTTTATCCAGAAACGAGGGTTCTATCTGTTTAAAGGACTGCAGATAGCTTTCATCATCAAGTCTTCCGTGATTCAGGAGCATTCACTTTGTCCACCCGGGGAATATGAATAAAAAAGAGACCTTTACGGTCTCTTTTTATTAGGAAATCGACATGAGCATGGATTTACCTGTGAGTAGCTCGTTTAATTCTCGAATGGTGTCCATTTTTTCTGGAGCGAGTGCAATTGGTGTCGGGAAAGCCTCGCTCGATACGACTAACATCGGGACATCACCTTCAAACAAATAACTGAGGAAGAATGTTTCCTGCAATTCGCTGTTCGTTACATAAAGGTCAAGATGTACACTGTTCCCATTCTTAGATAGTTTACAGTTCAACCAAGTGTCATCGTAAAAACGAGATTTTGCTGATGTACTTGATGAATATACACTCTCTCCTTCTAAAATACACTCACGTAAGCTATTGATGTCTGGGAATAGAACTTCTTTCAATACGCTCAATGTCTCTTCTAACATCTGTTCACTCATGATTGATTTCAATGTCTGCATAATCAGTTCCCCTTTGATAGCAAATTGTGCGTGGCACGCCTGAATATTGATATTGCCTTATCCTATTCAGATAAAGGGGAGTTCATCAATGAAGGAATGGATTTTTTCGGTGAGACAATAACGATGTCAGGCAGAGGATTCATAAGGTCGAATCATGGGCAGAGTTTGAGGTTCTCAAGTAAACCTCATCGGAATAGGATTTATCATGGACACCTACGTTGTCGGGTGAATCATGAATCAGCGTCGTGATGCCAAGGAAGCGAACTCTATTCGCTTCGAAGTATCCGTCTGAAAGTATTTGAATATCTGTCATCCCTTCATTTATTGTTTCTTTCAACACGATTTCTCCACCAGAGGATTCCGCACTCAAGAACCCATGTATAGAAGAATCGAAAATCGATACTTTTCCCTTGAAAAGATGATGGTTCCCATCTAATCCGACAATATGACTTTCATCGATACGAACATCCCCATGAGAAAAAGCGTTTGCCAGATGCGAGTCTTTGATGTTCAGACACTCACTTGCATCAATGACCCCGCTTACCATGACCTCTTCACCATGGAGCTCAAGGAGGGCATCAATGGTGCCTGCCGCAGACCATTTAACTAACTTTGCGTGTACATAAATGTCTCCTCTTAAGAGGAGCTTGTTTTTGTCGAAAGGAACCCAAGTCCCTTTTGTGTCAGGCATTATCATAAATTCATTTACATTCGCATCGACACGTTCAAATCGATGCGACCCGTTTAAGCGTATGTTACCTCTGAAATGTGAGAAGTCAGAAACGATACAGTCATCTGACACCCAAACACCTCTCCCTATCGTGCTAGACCCTTTGATGGTGGCATTTCCGCAAGAAATACCGCCTTCATATATCCAAGAGTCATCTTCTTGTTCCAAATTTGACACATGCTCGACCCATCCACCCAAGTCGCCTTCCTTCACACCGAACACCGGAATGTCCTTCGTCGCCACGATTTGATGGAATGTTCTATCAGAAGATGCCTCCTTGAAGAAATGGTTCATAGGGATGGTGTTCCCAGAAAGTTTGAATTTCATAGTTCTGTCCTCCTCATTCGCAGGATATCCTCACTTTGAGTGTAATCGTTCAACGGGTCTTTTGCGAATATAATCACATGGGGTGCCTATCATATAAGTAAACGGAAAAATAGAGGAGTGATGAGGGATGGCATTTGCAATCGACACAAATGAAAAGGTCTATACGAATAAAGAAGGTTGGAGTCGCCACATCTTCAAAAACGAGTTCTACCAAGATAACAGCGGTTCCGTCATCTATGTCATGAATTTCGCACAGAGTGAAACAGGGGAGACGTTGGTTGTCTACCATGAAGTCGATGACATCCTATCGGTACATGCAGAGCCCTTGCAAACATTTGCCGAATTTACGATTCACGAGTCTTTCCGATTTAAACGAATTGCTAGTCTGAAAGGAAGAGCGATACTGACCGACGTCATCTCGGCATCAGAAGAATCGGTATGACTGTTCTATTGAGTGTTTCCTCATGCAATCCAATCAAAAGTAAAAAAAAGATAGTGCTGATTCCACAATAAATCAGCACTATCTTTTTTATGGAGTTATTATTCGGCACAAAGCACCTCTTCTTGGATGTCGGAGAACAAAACTTCATCTTGATTCACAACAATTGTTTCTGAAACATTGAACGATACAAGCCCATGTGGTTGCAAAAATTCATCTGTGATGTTGGAGATGGCATCTCCCCAATTGAAATCTCCACAAGCATATATCACGCACTTTTTCCCCTCATCACTCATAAGAAAATCTTTTACTGCATCTCGTAGAGCAACTTCTGGTTCAGTTATCGAATCTTTTACCAAAAACGTATCGACAACATGCGAGTTGTCAGATTTCCGCTCCCGAACAAGGTTCACCAATCTCATATAAATACCTCCTAAATTGAGTATGCCAAGATTAAAATACTATATATACTATGCAGTTTGTAATTGAACCATAATAAAGAACTTGTCCATTCACCTTCGAATTTAAAAATGACAACATTCGACAATTTATTATTCCCAATGATGCGTTAAAATGGAAAAGGGTGTGTAAAGCCGTATCAAGAACCGTGAAGGAGATGTATAAGAAAATGAGAAAAAAAGAGGTTCTAAATGCATTGATGGAGCAAGGAATGATACGAGTCCCCACGCTGAACAGGGGCGAATACTATGAATTGAACAATATACCTTCAGATTGCGTAAAGCTCATCAATCCTGAAATCTATATACACAAAGGAAACAACGATGGCATAAATTATTCTAAAGGATTTCTTTCAGAGATGATTCATTTTATTCCGGAGTTAAAGCAATCCGGGGAAATTTCGGAACGACTATTTTCAGTATTAGAGTCACTGTTGTTGGCGCTTGACCGACTGATATTCCCCTCAGAGAGAGAACAGCAAGCAAGTGAAACGTTGAAGGAGGAATTAGACTCTATCTTCTCTGAATTTTTGAGAATTGAAAAAGCACATGCGTTCCTGGATACAAGAAAACGTAGCACTCATATCAAAAGAACGATTGTCGCTGACACTGTGAGCAACTCGGTGCGGATTGAGCGTGACCCTGCTGTTGACGATGAGATTGAGAGTGTCACCCTTTTTAGGGGTAAAATGTCCTCGAAAGAACATATCGAACAACTAGGGTATGTTTGGATGAACAGTTATAACGACAATACGAAAGAGTCCGAAAGAGACCTGACCGTCCTACATGTCAATCATCTGATGCGATGGTTCTTTGAATCAGCATCATGGAGAGCGGGTGTGCTGTCACCTTTCGACGAATTAAGCATATTCATCAAGCTAGGCACGGTGTATAGGGCATGAGGAGAGATTTTCTCCTTTTGCTCTATTTTTTAACAACAATATAAATAGAATATAGGATGTTGAAGAAATTAGGAGTATGCCATTACAAGAATCAAAGGAGGAATCGTCATGATTCAAAAACTTTGGAAGAGAATGACTCATAAACACAATTACATTCTGACTATTTAAAGCGTTCAAAAGGATGATTGAGATGAAGATACTTGCATAAGATGAAGAGTCAATAAAAACAGGGATGACAGTGTCATCGATATCTTGAGGAGGAATCAGATATGGAAAAGCAAACAGTTGAACAAATCCTAAAATTCACAGGAGAGTTCTTTATGGAGTCTCACGCATTGACTGCCGCCAAGGTACACTTTGATGAGTTCAGAAAGACCCTCACATTTAGTGAATATGATATGTATGGAGACACAACCAACTTCCAAGTCATCGACCCGGAAGGACATGATATCATCTTGGACATTCCTATCCAAGAGGAAATGGATATCATCATTGAACTAAGTCAGATTTTCGAGAGCGTTGGATATGATAAGGCAACATTCATTGAAACGATTCAAGAGAAATATAAGGAACAGAATCAGATTTAATCATGAGAGAGGCTGTGAAGCCTCTTTTTTGTATATAAAAACAAAATTATTTTGACTATTTTATAATTGGTGTTATGATATATAGTGTAGTCAAAATTGTTTGACTCGAAAAGATAAGATTTTGGTTATATATATCGAAAGTTGCACATATAGTGTGAATACCGAAAACTTATTCTACCGAAGAATCATAGTCGCTCACAGCAATTTCACTTCAAATATAATTGGTATATTGAATCGAATGCGGCTAGAAATGATTCGTAATGATAATGACGAAGAGCAGTCACTTACAGCAAACATCTACACTTTCAACTAATCGATGAAAAAGTTACATGTGGCTAGAAAACCTTCGTACAAAAAACCATGTCTGGCAAGTCGCCTTCAGCAACTCTCAACTTTCACCGTCAAATGAAAAACTTGAGTGCGGCTAGACGCTAGATATGGTTTTTTGTTATCTGAAGACTTAATGAATGAAAAGAATATATTTTTCCGTATAAGACAAAACAAGGGAGCGTGATATGATGTTACAACACTTAAAAGATGTATCTAATCAATCGAAGACTACGAATGGAGACCATGCTTATGGTTCGACTTTGAATTCTGTCCTAGACCTTTTTGGAAGAGGGGGCGCATTGAGACATGACGAATGCGAATTCATTCGCTTGTTGGACAAGGCGTATGCGGATACGCCTGACTTGGCGCTCAAGACGCTTTTCTACCTTCGGGACATCCGTGGTGGACAGGGGGAACGTGATGTGTTTCGAGCGGGACTCCTGCATTTGGCAAATGTAAAAGGGGAAAAAATGGGACATCTCATTCCGATGGTACCGGTATACGGTCGATTCGATGATTTGTTCGTATTGTTCGATACTCCCTTAGAAAAAGGCATGGTGGACTTTGTCTTGAAACAATTGCAGGATGATTTAGATGGTATGAATTCGAATGAACCGGTTTCACTCTTGGCGAAGTGGATGCCGTCTGAGAATGCAAGTTCTAAGGCGACTCGCAAGCTTGCAAAACGTTTCGTCAAGGCATTCGAATTTCATCCTTCAGAGTACCGCAAGATGCTCGTCCTGTTGCGCAATCACATCGACATCGTTGAGACCAAACTTTCAAATGGGTCGATATCGGAAATTGACTATGAGAAAACGCCATCAAAAGCTCATCAGCAGTATCGTGCAAGCTTTATGCGTCGTGACGGGGTGCGATATAGCGAATATTTGGAAGCCGTTGAGGATGGGCGTAAAAAGATGTCTGCAAGCACGCTCTATCCTTACGATGTCGTACATCGTGCAGGTCATGAAAATTCTAGAACACTCGACGCTTTATGGAACAACCTACCGGACTTCACTGGAGGAAAGCAAGATAACTCCTTGGTCGTGGTGGACGTTTCAGGCTCTATGGGCGGGTTTGAACCCAATTCACCGCTCAACGTCGCCATCGGTTTAGGTCTATATATTTCAGAGCGTAACACCGGTCACTTTCAGAATCATTTTCTGACGTTTTCAGAGATTCCTGAATTGGTTGAAGTGAAAGGAACGAGCATTTCGAACAAGATTCAAAATATGAGGCGGGCAAATTGGGATATGAC
This sequence comes from Exiguobacterium sp. s163, assembly GCF_018617135.1. Classification (GTDB taxonomy): domain Bacteria; phylum Bacillota; class Bacilli; order Exiguobacteriales; family Exiguobacteriaceae; genus Exiguobacterium; species Exiguobacterium profundum. The sequence goes on along the minus strand of NZ_JACSJN010000003.1, from coordinate 145,865 downwards.
GACGAACCTTGAGGCGACCTTTGATTTGATACTGAACACCGCTATCAAGACTGATTTGCCACAAGAGCAGATGATTCGACGCCTTATCCTCGTGTCAGACATGCAATTCAATCAGTCCGTTCGGAATGGAAACGTTCGTGTCATCGACTCCTGTAAAAAGGCGTTCGAGTCGGCAGGATATCCTTTCCCAGAGGTCATCTTCTGGAATGTGGCAGGTCATTCAACAGTCCCAGTGACGAAGAATGAGCAAGGAGTTGCTCTTGTGAGCGGTGCCTCACCTTCCACTCTGAAAGCCATTTTAGCATCTAAAGATTTATCGCCAGAGAGATTGATGTTAGATGTATTGCTCTCAGAGCGATATGACAATATTACAGCATAAAAAAGGAGAGGTATCCTCTCCTTTTTTTATTTACCTTCAATAGATTTATAAAGTAAACATTATTATTTTCGGACACCGGAATGAATAGGATAGGTTGTTACATGTTTAAGGTGTAGTGGCTACTACTATTTATTTCAGGAGGAATGAAAATGAATTCAATGCGAGAGACAAAAGAGCAGAAAAGACGTAAACATGACAAGTGGGCATATGGTCTAATGGCGTTTTTGACGAGTGTTCTGATTGTATTGACGACAAGTGTCTTTGCCAGTGAAGTGGGTGAGGTAAAGAACGGAGAAAAAGAAGTCCATATTTTGAATAATGACGAGGTAGAGTCTAGCGATACAAAGACTCTCAATGTTCAGGAGAATACATCGAAGTCTACTATGGAGAAGGTTGACAGTGTAAATTCAGACTTACATGGTGAAACAATCGATAATGATGACGAAACTTTGGAGGATTCATCAGAATTTCGATATAAGAAAGAGATACCGATGCCGTTAGCTCATCAAGAATACCTGTTTGAATTGACCGAAAAGTATGGGCTTGATTATCTCAAGACCCTAGCAGTCATTCAGCACGAAAGCGTATTTGACCCTAACGCTACGAATGAGACGAATGATTTTGGATATTTTCAAGTGAATCAAATCAATCACGCTCAGCTTTCAGATGAATTGGATACTCCGAACGCACCCTTAGACCCTTACGTGAACATGGAGTGGGGAACGTATATGTTGAAGCAACTATATGAGCGATGGGGGTCTGAAGGATATAGCGGAGAAATCTTAGACCATGCTGTGTGGAGTAGTTATAATCGGGGGAATGCAGGATTTATGAAGAACGGTTTTGCAGTGGAATACATCGAAAAAATGAAGAGTTCTATTCTAGAGATAGAAAGACTTATGTAAAAAAAGCCCTGAAAACAGGGCTTTTTTTATGGAAATTAATATTGATTTAACGTTATGATATGCTGACGCAAATCCTCCCTAGACAACGTCATGCGATATAAGACTTCCCTCGTCATGGCTTCTATCGAATCGAACATATCGGAATAGATGAATACGAACCCATCGACAATCCTTGTATGCCCATTTAGTGCCTGGTTCAACCGAACGTAAGAGATATCAAGCTCGTCCGATGCTTCTTTCGCAGAATTGAAGGCATCGATGTAACGTCCGCTCTTATCGAATTGTGCTATTTTCTTTCCTTTTCTGCCGGCGTATCTCTTTCTCTTCGCCTTCAATCTATCAAGTGCCGCATCTTCAGCATCTTCAAAACTGTCATAATCATTTTTTAGCAAGAGGACGCCCTCTGCGAATGATTTGCTCTTACCTTCGCAAAGGTTTCGAACCGTCGTCAAGCTGAGACCCAATCGATGAAATACCTCCTGTGGGTTTTTAAATTCTTCTATAAATTCGCCATAAGAATCGAAATAAAGGATATTGGCGAGCTTCTTTCGCCCTGGTTTTGAGTCTTTCATCTTTTTAGGTGAGGCGAAGTCCATCACTTTACGTTGAACATCGACATCCTGTTTCGATGATTTCCTTCCTTTATGCGTCCGATAGGCATCTAGACGATTCTGCAATATGATAGCTTTTCTCTCATCGGATTCTTCAAAGAAGCGTAAGAAAATGAATCCTCCAGAAGTATGTTGTTTGCCGTTTATGACTAAAGATATTGAAGATTGAGTGAGACCGTTTACTTGTGCCGCACTGGTCACCGACGAGTAAGAATCGATGAATTTCCCTTCTAAATCGTATTGCTCTATGGAAGAACCTTTCAATTTATGCTTATAACCAGATGAACTATGTAATTTTTCCATACGTTTGGCGATAATTTCTGCTATTTTCTTTGGTGATATCGTGTAATCATATTGCATAAATACAAAATTCTTCACATTTTTCTTTTCACCGCTCACACAACGAGTTATGTCCTCGACATCAATACCTGTCTGTTCCGAAGCAATGTCTATATCAGGATAAACAGCCATAAGCCTCGCATCGGTTGTATACTGTGCGATTGATTTCTTTAAATATTCGAGTTTTTCACTCCGTGTTTCTTCCACTTTAAAATCCCCTTTTAATTTACACTATATAACAATTATAAAACTTTTATTTAAAGTCTGTCAAAAAGAATATATATTAAGATTTTACATAAAAACAATCACAAATATGGAATATTTATTCAAATGCAATACTAGTATATATGAATCAAGAAATAAAAGTGAGGTGAAAAGTATGAATATGAAGAAAATTTTTGCAGGCGTTGGTGTTTCTGCGATGGCATTGGGTCTAGGAGCAGGTCTCGTTCCAGTTCAGGAAGCACAAGCGGGTCCGATTGTGTTGAAGAGTGACCCGCTCCCGAAAAACAGCACGATTCGTGATGACAGCTACCAGAATCTCACTATCATCGTAGACGATGATTAAAATGTAAAAAAGCTCGGATAGAGCTTTTTTGTTTTTTCGGAAGTTAATGTTAAGAGCAATCGAAACATAGCAATGACAAATTTTGACTATAGTCAAAATAATAGTTAATATATACATATAAAACTTGAAACTGGATTATCTGTCGATTAGATTTCAGATGACGTCTATTGAAGGGGAGTGATGATGGATGAATAAGTTGAAGAAGGTTTTGTGGCTTCTAAAAGTGCTGATGGTAATAGGAAAGATGTATCTCACATTGCTAAAATGGCGTGAAATGAAGGCTATTAATCGAAAGAAAAAAGAGACTCAATGAGTCTCTTTTTTTGATTCTTACGGATTTATTCTTTGACCATTGTCTCCCGCAAGTCTGATGTGCTATCAATCGCATCAATCAAGACCATTTTGTTTCCAAATTGGACATAGTCGTAGTAGACACCGTCAACCATCAATGTGTCGCCGGTGTTGACAGGGCGGAGATAACTCGTTCCTTTTTCAATGAACCCATCTATCTTCAATTCCTGGGTCTCAGGGTCAAATTGATAGATTTTTCGGTCTTCCAGAGCCGTGACTTTCTGTTCCTTGATTTCATCTTTATCTGTCAATGGGACGAGTCTTTCGTCACCGAGATAAGCCTCATCATCATTTTGAACCGTGAAGGTGCATCCGGTCATAATTGAAGCAAGAGCGGTCATTCCCAAAGCAAGTGCAATCTTTTTCATAGCTATCACAACCTTTTCTATAATATCAATCATTCTATTTTGTTTTCAGAAAAAATATAAGAGGACGTTGTTTGATATAAGCGACGATGAATAGGATGAATAAAACAACAAGGGATGAGGTGGAAGCAGATGACATTTGAGTTGATTAGAATACAGAAAGAGTTGACCGTACTGTTCGGGATAGGTCATGAGACGAGCATAGGGGAGTACTGGGAAGCTCAATCAGAATCGGAAGGTATCGCATATCATTCCTCAAACATGCTTGTTCGGAAAATGACACGTTATATTGAGGAGCACTCTTCATTAAAAAGGATAATAGAGTTACCAAACAAACCAGATACTTTGAATGAACACAATTTAAAGCACTGGATGAGAAGACTCGAAATTGTCGAGAGGATTTGGAACACCCTATTGACACTAGAGGATATTCTTTACGACAGTAAGGTTTCGAATCTTGAGAAGAATCCTTCCCACTTGTTTATCTTTCCCTGTAGAGAGTCAGTCAATTGCGACTCTCTAAGTGAGCGTATTCATTGTTGGTTAGATGGGGCTATGAAACATGGCGAACAGATTGCTCCGACAATTTTAAATGATTCCTCTTCTACATTCATCTATTTTGAACTCAAAAAGACAGGCGAGGAAGGAGCGATACCCGAAACGTACTTCCTCATGATTCATGATGTGTTAGAGCTAGAAAAAGTCATCTATGAACGCTATTTAAAATTCCTGAAATTATGGATGAAAAAAAGTCTTTTCTCACTAAGGAAAGAAAAGAAAGTGGACAATCTTTTTAAAGAGCATGACCTGAAAGCTCTCTATGATAGGAAAACCAATTTTTCTAGTCTCCAACTAAGTGATTGGATGGACAGAGTAGGTAAAAGTATCCCGCCGGAATCCTTAATGGAATGGTAAGGGAACCATCATGAATCAGATTAAAGCTAGTTCTATTTTTATTTTCCTTGGCGGCGGCATAACATAGATAAAGCTTGAACAATAGGGTTGGAAACAATAGTTGAGGAGGAGCAGACATGAAAACAATTCAGGTAAGAGATGGTTATGGAAAGGTATATCAAACATTGAAGAATCCTGCAGTGTTATTTGATAAGGACAGCGGGGTTTTGCACAAGATTGGAGAGGCGCATCACATAGCGATGGCACATGAAGAGTATGCCGCTAAATATCGAGAACACGGTCATCATGGTATGGCGAACGACCTGACTTACTTGGAACTTCCTCTTGACCAAGAGTTAGTAGACAATATCTTCCAAAAGACAGGGTATCTAAGAAGCATGATGGAAGAACAATTGAAGAACTATTGAAACGAAAAAGACTCCATTCGGAGTCCTTTTTTGTTTTATAATTCATCCTTATATAAGCCCAACTTTTCTTCCAACTCATCATAAGGCATACCTGGAACAGAGAGATTGCTGAATTGTAGGGATTTTGGTGTTTCCATGCAATGCACTCCGCTTGCCTGTAGTGCTTCTTTAAAAATCGGAGTCTTATCTTTAGCACGATTCAATGCGTCAAGATAATGACTTTCTTTCGTCTGTAACCTTTTAATCATCCCTTCATTGTAATCGACATTTTTTTGAGCATCTTCAAATGACTTTGTCACATATGACAGGTCTCTTTTGACAAGCTTCTTCAATATTTTGATTACTTTTTTAGCTTCTTTTCTCGATTTTTTATTTGAAGAACTGAGTTTTGGGAACAATTCACAATCGTGTAGCTCCCCGGGTCGTTGCAAAGCAGTTTCCCACATATCACGCTCTTGAATTTCACCAGGAAGTTTATTGATGGCGCTTGAAAGAAAATGTCTGACCATTCCCAATTCATTTTCATAGATGTCGGAAACAAGCACGACTTTGGCATTCTTATATTGATGCATGCCCACGACCTGCTTATTAATATAGAAAAAGATGACACCTGGATAATACTCCAGTTCAATATTTTTAGTGCGCAAATCTTGCTCGATATATTTGTAATAGGCTTCTAGGACAAACTCTTCGAAGCTTTGAGTGTTAAGAAGGAAATAACGCTTATACTCCATTTCATCAGCACTGCTAAATTTCTTCAAACATCCTAGTAGGTCATTGTAATTCTTTTGACTAAGAACTTCATTCAATTCTACTTTGAATCTTCGGATGTCCTGAATCATTGTCTCTTGCAAAGACTCGAATAACGTCTCGACTTGGTTCATCGCAACCCCTCCTTATGAATATTTTTTTGACTATAGTCAAAATTAGTATACCATTCGAAAATCACTAGGGTCAAGATACATGAGTCTTTCAAACTCACTCAAATTCAACTCTAGATAATCATACATCCATCCATTCTTTCCGAGATATGCGTCCTTCAATAAAAAATAACGTTTCGACTCCGGCTCGACTTTGCGAACAATCCAATGCTCCGACGTCTCTTCTACATCAGGAACTGCCAACTGCAATGATGCGGGGGGCAATACATCCTTATCCTCCACATAAAACTCGTACTGAATAAACGGCACCCCATAATGTGTATCATCCTGACTCTTATGACAAACCATGATGACACTGCCTTCTTCTACATGTCCCTCAGGCTCGAACAACTCTGCAGTATAAGGATTGGCAAGCAAACAACATTCAAGTGATGGTGCTGTGCATACCCGTGGTGTAACATTATCCTCATTCAAAGCCCGTGTTATTGGAATTCTTGGGGTGAAAACATCAATCGTTTCATTTACCACAAAAGAGACGTGGAACAGCCTTTTCATATATACTCCTCCTTGAGATAGCATGAAGCTTGCACCTTATTAATCTTACATATACCTATGCTATTCAATGGAGTCTCAATAAATAAAGAAGAGCCCCTACACTGATAGGGGCTCCTCTCATGTCAAAGCGGCTGAATATCGTCGAATGCGATTCCAGACTTCTTTAATTGTTGTTCGAGATACAGATAGGCATCTTTTTCGTCAAATCCCCGTGACTCAAAGGTTTTTTCCTGATTGTCACGAGTATGGACGATGAATCTAAATAATGTCATGTTCAAATGTGCTCCTTTCCTGTCGATATGTATGGTTTCTTCCTGAAGTGGTTTCCATGTAATTGTTCATTACAGCGAGGGCATCCCAAATTGATTCCAACATGAGAAATATTGTATTTAAAAATAATACTATTGTCAATATTATTTTGTTTAATTAAGGTATAATCATGTGATGTTTGAATCAAATGATATGTGATGTGTTCAGATAAGAGACAAGTGAATAGATTAAATACAGATATTAAAAAACAGTGGTGTTCGAGGGTGCAAGACTTAAACCGACACATTATTAAAAGGAGAGAAATCTATGGGCTATGTATATCGATTTTTGGATAAGGATTTTAATGTTATCTATGTAGGAAGAACATTGAATATCAAGTCGAGGATGAACTCGCATTTTGGTTCTGGAGGGCATTTGCCTTCGAGTGTATACCAAAAGGTAGTTAGGATTGATTATATGGAGACAAAGACACAAGGTGATATGAAGATTAAAGAACTTTACTATATCAGCAAATATCAGCCGAAGTACAATACAGTGGATAAAGGAACGGTATCGATTCAGTTGGATGAATTGCAGGATGTGTGGGTGAGTTTCAAGAAGGACGATGTTGTCAAAGAAATGCTCGACACTGAGGAGCTGATAAAGTCGGGAAAGGAAAAAAATCGACTTCTCTCTAAAAAGAACCGAAAGTTACTTATGGACAATGAACGAATGAGCAGGGAGAAGAGCAAGTTGAAATCAACAATCGAAGCGGTTCGAAGTGAAAAGGATAAACTAACTAGACAAATCGCCCGATTAGAGAGAAAATTCGAAGTACAAGCACAAGAACTGAGCAAACAACAAATCGGGAAGCTAGAAGAACAACGAGTCGTCGAAGAGATGGGAGAACAATTAGAAAAGCTCAGCATTCTCAAGAACAAGAAACAGAAACGGAAACAGCTTGAGAAAACCATCAAATCTGCAGGTGTAGCCGGGGCGACATATGTCGGCTATGAAAAGATGAAGCGACTTGTACGAAAACATCCTGAAATGCTGATGTTGCGTATTGTAGATGGGAATATCGAATCAACTATTCGAGCGATGGGGAATGAGATTGTCGCTATTGATGAATTACACAAGGGAGAGGGGAAGAGCGTGGTCATGGAATCACCGAACAAAGAGCGTGAACAATACTGCCCAGTGACGAACGAACATCAATTCATCTCATACTTCAGAATTGGAACATGTGAACAATGGTTGCCTATCTTGACGAGCAAACCTTATAGAAAACCAGTGCTAGTCACAGTGTGAGTCATTAAAAGAGCTAAATGCTCTTTTTTTTTAATTTATCGAATAGGCTCAAACACTTAAATTTTGACTATAGTCAAAATTGGTTGTAATATCATTTTGTACTCAATCAATAAGGTTGCTCTATAAACCTCATTGAAGAGAAAATGAAAAGACGTATGATTTTTAAGGGGGATTTTACTATGACAACAAATATTAAAATGGCATCTATCGGGATGTATCATCCAGAGAATAAACGAGGTAATGACTTCTACCTCAAGCACTTTGAAGAGCAAGGGCGAGACATTTCTGGTTTGTTACAGGCTTTGAACAAAAAGGAACGCCACATTGCAGGAGAGGGCGAGACAACGCTCACGATGGGCATCGAAGCCGCAAAACGTGCTATAGAGAAAGCAAACATTTCCGTGAAGGACATTGATATGATTGTGTTCTCGACACAAGTGCCGGAATATATCATTCCGACGAATGCCATGCTCGTCCATGAGGCATTGGGGTGTGAGAGTCATGTCGCTGTACTCGATAGCAATGCGAACTGCGCAGGTATGACCATGGCTGTCGAACAGGCATCACGATACATGATGTCCAACCCTTACGTTCAGCGGACGTTGGTCATTGGTTCAGACCATATGACAGCCATCGCAAACCCGAACCAAGAAATCACCTATGCGAACCAAGGAGATGCCGCTGTTGCGGTCATCTTAGAAAAGACAGAAGAAGAGACAGGGTTCATCGATGCGCTCGTACACACCTATTCGGCGAATACGGATAAAATCATTTATCCGAAAGAGGGACTTTCGAAGCAGGGTGTTGGCGGATACATCGATTTCATTCCGTTTGACTCAAGTTTCGGGACACCCATCATCTTCAATCTGATGGAGACGCTGTTCGAGCGGAATGCTTTGTCCCCTCAAAACATGGCAGGCTACTTCTTGTCTCAGTTCGCCTATGGTGACACATTGAAGATTCAAAAACATTTCGGACTATCCGATGAACAAATGAACTTTGTGGGACACCGATTTGGATATACAGGTACCACGAGTCCGTTCCTGGCGTTGCATGAAGCCATCGAGGAAGGACGCATCAATCGGGGAGACTATTTGATGTTCTGGACGGTCGGTGCAGGTCATCAATTTATTGCTATGTTGTTCAAATATTGAAAATAAAAAATCCCCCAAAAAGGGGATTTAGTAGTCTTCTATGATTTTTAACAATAAAGGTTCCATATTATTGAGGATTTTAGACACATTGTCTTGCGTCAAGCTTTTTTCATCATAGTAAGCGTAGACACTAAAAGTGTCTTTACTATTCGCAATTGAAAATGTGAGAGGGATATTTGGGTCTTTTACTTTTTGCAAAAATTTGTCTAGATTCTCGTAAATCACTTCTTGCTTGTCGTAAAAGGTTTTCGAATTTGAAATGCTGTATTCACGAAACGCCACATTTAAACCGAGCGAGGTTTTCTTGACGTGACGCAAGATTCGAAACAGCTCATATTCCACTTTAATCGGGTGTGTGAGTTTGGTGTAGTTTAAATTCAATCGGGTTTTCCGCAATCGCTCGTTTGAAAATTGTGTGAGGACATATACTGCGAAATGTTTTTCGTTCTTAGTTTCTAAAACCAATTGAATCTCATGTCTTTCATGTGCGATAGATGCAATGACAGTACCATTCGAGTGGTAATTAGCGAACATTTCAGCAGTACCGTCCATGATAAAGCCACTAACAAAGTCATACGTGTGCAAATTCTATTCACCTCTTAAAATCCAATAATAGTTCCATCCGGATTGTGCTCTGCGTACATTTCAGGAGTTCCTTCAATGATGTAGTTGTTAATGAATCTGTACTGATGCAAGTTCATTCACCTCTTAGATAGAGTAAGGTTTCTTTTAGAGTTTATCAACTGCACATATAAAATTAATCAATAGATGAGTTCAAAATGTCATTGATTTTTTTATTCAATCCAGGTAGAGATAGAGCGAGTATTCTTCTAACTGTAGGTATTCTCTGATGATAAATATAGAGATTGAAGAATTCTCCGATGAAGGAGTGCGAAATTTCAAATTCGATTTGGTCGTTAGTCTCTTCAATAATTGCCATGATTACTCCTTTGAGTATGTTTTCTTCCCGTTTCTTGACTAGGGATAGCGATTGTTCCACACGGGCACCTAAAATTTTGACACCGTATGCGAGCTCAACATCAATATTGTCACGTAACGCACTGTATAAAATGTATTCGAGTTCATGTGGATGTGGAGACTGAGAATACTGTTGCTTAAGCGTCACCTCTGTCCAACGACCGTCTGTCTCCTTATGTCGCAAATGCAATACGAATTGATTGTTCCAATAGTGGTCAAGGACATAATGAACCTCGTAGTCTTTATAAGAAAGAGAAGCCACAGAAGTGCCGTCTTTATATGATACAGATATATAATCGTTGACTGTACCGTCATGAATATACCCATCAATGATTTCAAATGTGTGCAAAATGTCTCACCCCCTATGATAAGAGTACTCCGATTTATGAAAATAGTCAATTTAATTTTACTAATACATGATAAAGATTCTATAGGTGAAAGGAATGATAAGCATATGAAGTATATAAAGAATAAGGAGAAACACCGAATGACCGAAAAAGACCACAAATCCAGTCAAGGAAAGATACTGATTGTTACGGAAGAAGGGGCTGTTAGAAAATATGTCTATCAGCAAGATGGTGAGAAGTATATTTTTACGCCAATCCATGTAACCGAGACACATAAAGGGGATATGCCCCTTCTAGATGCCTTGTTTCATAAAAAACAGGATAGAGACCCCATCGAACGTCTGCTAATTCCCGCCATTCCTCAGCTGTTGGGTAATACCGATTATTTTTCAACTGATGATGAGATTCAATGGACGAGAAATGAACTAGCCAGAATCTATGCCGAGAAGACGTCAAAAAGCAAAGGTGAAGAGATTCATTTCTATTTATGAGAGAAGGGATATCCCCTTCTTTTTTGACTATTTTGTAAATTAAAAGTATATTATAAACAAAATATACTAAAGGGGTGATTTGATGTCACATCTTCAAGAGCAGTTTAAACGTCAGGAGAAAATACTGGCACTTGAAGTTCAAAATGGAATTTCCATGATGGAAGAAGCCATCCGCACACAGAACTTTCAACAGATGAGGGAAGCGACGCTTTATATCTCACAAAAAGGAAAAGGGATTTTTCGAGATGAGGTAAACGTTGCGAAACGAGAGTTCATGGAAAAATTGAGCGGGAGTTTGAAGAATGATGGATTTGAAATGGAAGACAACGGGGACTCATGGACATTCTCATTGCAAAAGGTTCCAGTATTAAAGGTTGTCAAAGGACATTTTCTCGTATTCGACCGTTTAGGGAAGAATGATGAGTCTATGGAGGCATATGAGAGACGAGTAAAAGGATTGGAGAAGACCATCACATACGAAGAAATGATGATAAACCTCTCTACGAAGCTATTAGAAAATCCATTCTATCTACTAAGCAGAGAGTTTCGAAAACTCGAAAAGTCTTACTCTTCATTTAATAGAGCGACGGTGTTGACGCTCATAAAAGGGACAATGTTGATGCTTACGGCGAATGGCAGACAAAACCTTCGAGACAAACGTGAAACGAGATTAAAAAATATCGAGGGGCTTCGTGAAACGCTCAACAACCTCTATGAGAAGCGTGAGGACATGCTAGAGCGGGAGAAGAATTGGGAGAATGTGCGTGCTATCGCTCCAAAGATGTTGGAGAAGTATCACCTCGTCTTCAATTGACAATTAAACTTCTAAGGAGTTGGCAAAATGAATCCATTAGCAATGCTAAATGTAATCGAACGCTTACGAGATAATGTCACGAAAACAGTCGATAAGAACAAAGAACATCTAGGAGACTTAAAATACCTCGAAGCCTACTTTCCTTTGGTTTGGAAACAGGAAGGAAAGATTACGATGAAATGGCTTGAATACGGGATTGTACAAGATGCGGAATTCAAGGTAATCGTACAAAATGAAGATGTGGATACACCATCGATTGATTTCCTGAAGGTAAAATTCCGGGAACGATATGCAGAATTCGAGTTCCCAACCTATCAGATGTATACAAACTTTGAGAGAAATTCTGGATATTCATTAGCTGAATATGAGAAAGCAGTTCTTTTCTTTTCATCTCATCTCTATCGCTATGCACGCAAACATGCATATCCCATGATTCGAATCATCGCTCACGAGAGTCTGAGCGATAGGGTGATTGAGGTTCTATCCAACCAGGACATCACTTCAATCCCGTATTCAGAAAGGAATGGGTCATCCGTGATAGCGTGTAAAAATGGCGACATGATTGAGAACCGGTTAGATTCTGGAATCGTTCAAATGGCGGATTCCCTGTTCGAGCATAGATATCGATTCGAGTTCAACGGTATCAGATTGGGAACACCTTCTAGTCACACTCAACTCAGGATTTCTGACAAGGAAGGTCTAGAGGTCAAAGTATACGCTTCAGTGGGAAACCATTTAAAAAAGTACACGAAAGATATTTCGGCAACAAAAGCGTTTAGGGATGTGAGATTTATCCTTTCTGACCAACATGACTTGCAAGAAGAAGAGTGGCGAGTCATCTTATTGCTCTCATTCGAGCAACTATGGGAGCCGAAGGAGAATATTCACTCCTTAAGTACGCATCTGCAGGAACTCGTCAAAAATCGACTTGCCCGGACTTGGGACATCCGACCTTCTTCTATTCTTAACGAAGAGGTCAAAGCATTTCTGCTGAGTGGGGAATGGCAAGAAGAGGATAACTATAGAGAAAAGCTCATCGGTTTCCTTTATAGTCTTGAAGTCGTCGATGTCAACTCCGATTTGGTCTTGATGTTCTATGATGGAAGATTGAATGGATTGAAGAATGAAGCATTTTTCATCTTTAAAAAGAGAGAAGGTTATCTTTTCGATTTAGAATATCGTTCGGTATTCAACACAATAGAGGATGCAAAGCAGGAAATGAACAGAGTAAACCACCTTGCAATCGAAAAGCTAAACAAAGTCGCTCAATGAGCGGCTTTTTTTTATGGAGATGGATTCGACACACGTCACAGAATTGTCACCACGAAGAACGAATGAAACAAGTCTCCGATTCTTAAAATAACAAGGAAAGGAGTTGGTGGGATGAAGATATATGTTCAAGGAATGTTAGAGGATGCGGTCATAGAGAGTGTGGCAGACGGAGAAGGAGTCCGTCTTGTTTTATTTTTAAACGGTTGCGCTCATCAATGTGAAGGATGTCACAATTCAGCGACATGGTCACGGAAGAACGGTGTCCCTTTTGAAGTAGAAGAAGTCGTCGAATACGTGATGGAACGGTTCTTAAAACATCCATACGATGGGATTACGATATCGGGGGGAGACCCGCTCATGCAGTGGGAGAGCACACTATGTTTGACTCAAGAGTTAAAAAGACAAGGGTGTCACAATATCTGGGTTTATACCGGATATGAGTGGACATCTTTTTCATCGGAGCAGAAAGCCCGTCTTTCTGCATCTATCGACACATTGGTCGATGGAAAATTCGAAAAAGACAAGCGATATCCAATTTGCCCGTTCAGAGGCTCTTGGAATCAACAAATCATTCACTTGAAGGAGGAGATGCAAGATGATTAAAAAAAGAGACGGTCGATTGGTGCCCTTTGAAAAGAATAAGATTGTGAAGGTGTTCAGTCATTTTGATTGGTCTGAAAAAGAACGGGGAGCGATGGTTGATTATGTGACGAAACAGGTAGAGAAGGAACCATCCCCGACACATGTCGAAATGATTCAAAATATCGTACAACAATCCTTGCGGGACTTGGGTTATGAAAAAGAAGCTGATATCTTTGAGCAAGTACGTGAAAAGCGGATGAATGAACGGCTCAAACGTGGGCTATTGCATGCCAAAATCCAACATATCACAGAGAAGACCGGGCGAGAGAATGCGAATGTCGGAAACTCTCCGTCCGCAAAACTCCTTCAGATTAGCGAAGAGGCGAGCAAGGAGTTTGCTACCGTCCATTTAATTTCTGAAGAAGCGAAATAAGCTGTCGCAAAGAACTGGATGTATATCCATGACTTCTCCTGGATGCCAGTAGGTACGCAGACTTGTTGCTTCATCCCTTTCGCTAAGCTGTTGAAGAAAGGGTTCAATCCGGGTCATGGGATGATTCGTCCGCCGAAGCGCATTCGAACTGCCACACAGTTGGTCTGCATCATCTTTCAATCCAATCAGTCCGAACAGCATGGAGGACAGGCGAGCGGATGGTTCGATGAAGAGTTGGCACCTTATGTCGAACTTGAATACGATTATCAAGTCAAAGATATTAGAAAGATGGTCATGGAACTCGGTTCGAAGATGAGCTCAGATGAAATCGAACGGTTGGCATGGGCTCGTACTGAGAAAGAGGTCGAGCAGGCGATGGAGGCGCTCGTGTTCAACTTGAATACGATGCATTCAAGAAGCGGTAGCCAAACACCGTTCACAAGTGTCAATGTCGGAACCGATATGAGTCGTGGCGGAAGACTAGTCGTAGAGAAGCTCTTGTGGGCATATGAGAAGGGGCTCGGCAACGGAGAACAGGCATTGTTCCCGAATATCGTCTTCAAGGTCAAGAAAGGGATAAACTTTGAGCCTGGAACGCCAAACCATGACTTACTTTGCCGAAGTCTTGAAGTCAGTGCCACTCGTCTCTTCCCGACGTACAATTTCCAAGACTGTCAGTTAAACGCTCCATTCAAAGAAGATATCCCAAGCATGGGATGTCGGACACGTGTCGCATCGAACGTCATTGGGGACGAGATTAATGAGCGGGTCACAGGTAGAGGGAACTTATCCTTCACGACATTGAATCTACCTGGAATCGCATTGGATGTGAAGCATGGTGTGTTCCCTCGACATGAACAGGTTACCTTTGATGAATTGGCTGTCGAGCATTCCGTAAGATTATTGCCGGAACATCAGAGAAACGCCATGATTTGTCAATATTTTGTGGCGCTCAATCACGTGTTCGAGATTGGGAGAGACCAATTAATCGCACGTTTGAAATATCAGTCCGGATTCAAGCCAACTGATTTTCCGTTCTTGATGTGGGGAGTGTGGAAGGATTCTGAACACCTCGACATGAATGCCCCGATTGAAACGGTCTTGAAGCATGGTAGTTTAGCCATCGGATTTATCGGGCTGTCTGAGGCGCTTGTCGCATTGATAGGGAAGCATCACGGCGAAGATTACGCCGCACAGCGACTCGGGGTTGAAATCATTCGCTTCCTCTACAAATTGACACAGAAAGCGACCAAACAGATGGGATTGAACTTTGGGCTCTTGGCAACACCTGCTGAAGGGTTGACCGGAAAGCTTGTGAATCGAGACCGCTCGAAGCATGGAATCGTAGAGAAGGTGACAGATAAGGAGTGGTATACGAACAGCATGCACGTCGATGTCCGTCATGAGATTTCTATGTTTGAGAAAATCAAGATTGAAGGAGAGTATCAGGTCTATTGTAACGGGGGTACGATTACGTATGTCGAATGTAAAGAAAATCTAAAATACAATCCTTCGGCACTTTATTCACTCCTACAATGGATGGAGAAACAGGATATTGCGTTGGGAGCATTTAACTTCCCGATTGACCATTGTCGTGATTGTGGGGAGCATGGGTATATCGAAGATGAATGTCATGTTTGTGGGAGTGAAAACATCCAACGTATCCGTCGAATTACAGGTTATCTAGCGGATATTGAGCGGTTCAATCATGCGAAGAAATGCGAGGCGAATGCCCGAGTGAAGCATGAGGCATAAAGAAAAGAGCTCTTATGAGCTCTTTTCTTTATATTTCCGAGATTGTAGCTCTTCTTCGAATCGTCTTATCCGCTGTTGACGCTTGTTAGAGCGAGTTGTCACATTGTTGGATAAAAGATTCTTCAGTGGTTTTCTCATCGGATTCCCCGTTTTCAAACGATTATAGGTTTTAATGATTTCAGCGTGATAGGTCTCACGCATTTCTATCTCAATGAATACGTTTTTCACCTGAAATTTATTCATATACTGATACATGTCTGACCAGGTGCTCTTGACTGCAAAGATACCGTCTCCATTCAACAGATACAGTTTGTTCTGATATGACTCCAGGAACAAAGAATTTGAGTTGTCTGGTGGCGAAACATTCAAACACGAAATGTTCGATGCATCGTTGAGTTCGAGCGTAGCGGTGTCTGATTGCATATGTGACTCTAAAAACTGGGTAGGGTAGTTGACTCGCTCCTCAAAGTTTTTAAACGAGTCTTTGATAAGATTTGACCCGATTTCGGTTTTATAGACAAATGGTCTCTGTCTATCGTTCTTTCCTTCTATGACAGATAATATTTTTGGTATGAGCTCCTGGATTTCGGTTAATTGAGGCATCACATCGAACACTTTTCGTAATTCTTTCTTGTGAAGATGTCTTTCTTGAAGTACACCTTGCCAACGTTTGATAAACGTCGAGGCTTCAGATGCGGATGGGTTGAAGTTGAGCACGGTATGATACACCTCTGAATTCACCGTGTCATATTCACTTTCCTTTTTCTTCATGTTTTCGATTTCATCCGGTATCTGTTCAATTTCTTTTTCAAGTTCCATCAAGAGTTGTTGAATCCGCACTAAGTTTTGCATGATATACCCCTTTCTTGAAGAGCGGTCAACATTAGATATAGCCAAGAGCTATCATTCGACCGGTCTCAAACTACAAATTGGTTATGAACACCCCATCAACCCTCATAGGATGAGGAAAAGATAGGGGGCGATAAATGTGAATTATTTGATTGCACTACTTGCTATGACGTTGTTTATCGTTGGATGTGGTTTGATGATTAGCGGCAGGCGATTCCCAAAACTGTTCTGGACGGGTCTCATCTTTGTTTCAATAAGTGGCGCCGTAGTCGGGTATGCCTTCGGAGTTGCAAACGTATAAAGAAAAAACATGAAAAGGGAGTCACACTTAGTGGCTCCCTTTAATCATACATAAAATTTTGACTATAGTCAAAATTAAATTTATACTTAGGTAAAGTCAAGAAAGGGAGTGGAATTTCAGATGACAATTGAACAGGTGATTGAAGCCGGGCGAATGGTGGAGGATGGATTTTCATGGTGGCATATCCTAGCTTTCTCCTCGTTCTTCATCATAGCGGGTATTCTTTGCGTTATCGGGGATAGGCTTGATAGTGAGCTTAGTTTTAGCTTGGGGGTCTTTTTCTTTATTTGCGGATTGTTCGTCCTAATGTTAGGCGATGTTCCTTTTAAGGAGCAACGTAAAGATGAATGGATGCAAAACTATGTGACACCA
Source organism: Exiguobacterium sp. s163 (assembly GCF_018617135.1). Taxonomy (GTDB): domain Bacteria; phylum Bacillota; class Bacilli; order Exiguobacteriales; family Exiguobacteriaceae; genus Exiguobacterium; species Exiguobacterium profundum. Next base: position 128,681 of record NZ_JACSJN010000003.1, on the reverse strand, counting down.
TACGTTGAATCCTTACCTGTTGTTAAAAGCGATATTACCAAAATCGAACTACTGGGCGAAGCAGAGAGTGGAATGTATGACGGCTCTCATGATGAAATTAGGGTTAAGGTATTCTACCTTGACGAAAGTGTGAGGTCTTATGAAGGGGTTGCCAGAGTCCAGATGTCGTTGGACAAGGATGAGACTGAGTACGTCGAATATCAGATGATAGAACAAGACTTGGGTAACGGGCTGAAAATGGGGCTTATAAATCCCAAAATATACTTAAAATCAGACCATCGATTCGAGTGAATACCGAATACACCTCTGTCTGGTGACATATAATGTCATGTCTAAAAAATAAGGTATGTCAACACATCATTTATGTCACAGGAGGAATCATTATGGAGTTTTTATTTGTAGAATCCGTCATCATTGTCATGGTTTATCTGTTTTTCTCACTACAAGTAATTGGTGCTGTATTCATGCTCATTCTTCATGAATTCGTTAGTACCGTGGACAGCCTAGAATGTAGCTTCGACTTTTCAGAGGATTCACATTCGCTCTCATGAGGATTGGAATGGAATCAGTCTATCACTTTAACGATGAATAGAAAAAAGAGTCCTATCAAAAGGGCTCTTTTCTTTTGCTTATTGCAATTGATTTTTATCTCATCAATATAGGTTTATGTTTCGGGTATGTTGCCTCTGACCAACTTTATACATCAAATCCATAGTGAAGGAATCGATATTAATGCCATTATTGATAAAAAAAGAGCTGTGACTCTAAATGTACGTGCAAAGAATACCGTCACAGACAGCCCTGCGAGTGTCCAAAGGAGCAATGGTGTTCCCCATGTGAGCGGTTCTCCCAATGAGAACATGGGAATCCCAAGTATCGTCCCTGTATGAGTGTTGTAACCATGTTCGGACTGAAGAATAAAATTAGCATAAATGGAAAGCAATAGCATTGCAATCCCGACCGATAGACCAATAATATTTCGATTCAACCTACCATCTCCTTCCCGTATCGTTTTATCAATACTCTATGCAGACGCCGCCGTATTTATCAGAATTCAAAGAATAAGACTCCTCCAAGATGCTTATCATATAGGGTTCAAACAAATTGGAGTAGCATAGCTACCATTTACTACAGGAGGAATGTTCAATGGAAACGTTATTGTCATCATCGAGCTGTCAGGAAGGTTTCGTACCATCAGAAGGGTGTTTAGCCGTAGGGATAAACCTTGAAACAGAACCGGAGGTGGATAAGGATACCATCCGCTTCTCTGAGGATTGTTGGAATGAAGAGAAATTGCATTTCATGGAGAAAATCAATGAAGCGATTGAACGCCATGAGAAGAGATACGGGACGGATATTGTCCATATCGCACTGGTAGGAAAAATAGGACTATGGAATGGCTCGCCAATCGGTGGGGTGGTGTTCGGCATCAGCGAAAATCCTCTTGAAAAAATGGGGAACGTTGATGAGGTCGAAGTGGTGCGTTCGGAGAACGGGACGATTACCATCCTAGGGCATCATCATGATGGTACGCACCGTATGCACGTGTATCTTTTGTCAGAGAAAATGTTAGATAAAATCAATCCTTATTGGAACTCTTCATATTTTGATTGGTCTCCAGAGGACATGATTCGCATCTATGAGACGAAACAACCATTAAAGATTAAAGCATACTAATCATTTATAACGACCACAGCCAATGTGAAGAGGGTAGCCGTAGCGGTTATCCTCTTTTTTATATGTTTTTTTGTTATATAGGTAAAGGAATAAGAAAATTATGTAAAAGAATAATTTAATGCATGGAATAAAAATAGAATGAGATATGTAAATGAAACAGGTGTTTCGCTTGAGACAAGTTGAAGGAGGGGTTCGTTTGAACCAGATGAAATTTCAAGGACGAAAGGAGATGGTTGTTAAAACCGATACTCCTTCCAATATGTTTATGAACGTAAAAGAATTGATTTCGAAGTATGGATACCTGTCCAATAAAGGACTTCTTTGCAATAGTGATATGATTCAATTGCTCCGAGTCTGTATGGGCTTGGGAGGGAAGATTTTAGATATCACTTTGAAAAAGGTACAAATGTTTGCTGAAGACCCAACTTATGTGGAGCCTCACTTCCCATGGTATAAGGGGCGTGAACGCAAGCATTTGACGGAATGGCATCATAAAAACTATCGTGCACATCTCGCTTATAAACTGGACGTGACACGTCGAGTGCAAGGGAATATGAACAATTCTATCCCGCAAATCAATCAGTCACCAAATCTGATTCACGCACTCATCACTTTGCCTGTAAGGGATTTTGAACAAGAATTAGAATCGATACTCCTGGTTATTGGAGATGAGGTTTTCATCATCACCAATAAAGGTCTGCAAATCTTCAATGAGTATGCGTTCAAAGAATTGACGTCTACCCAAGATGTTGCGAATCCGAAAGAGCAGGACATTCATTCCGAGTTCAATCAATTGCTAAAAAGAGCCTGAATCGATTCAGGCTCTTTTTTCTCTTTACTTGAACATCAATAAGGCAATGAGGATGATGAACAAGATAGTCGATGTGATTAACGAGTTTACACCCTTTTGATACAAAGCAAATTTAACGCTACAAATCTTTGAACTGATATAAACTTGGGATATATAATCGTTAAGAAGAGCCGATTCCGTAAGTCGGGTGTATTTATACTTATAGGATTTGAACCCGTAGTCTTTAATTGAGTTGAAGAAGAGAACTGATTTGGTTTCTAATCCAGATTCATTGAAAACGTCAGGGTTGACCCGTCCCTTTTTCGCTCTGAATAGATAAGTAAGGGTCAATAGTATGGTTAAGACGAATAAGCCGAGAATGAGCAATGTGAGATTGGTATAAATCCAATCATATGTCAAACCCTGTGTTTCCCCTTCTTTCCACAGTTTCACAGTATTTTTTAACGAGTCAGAAATCATCGAGCTTGAAAGAAACCCGGCTATCAGAATCCCGGTGAACCCGAGTGAGAAGGATATTTTCGTATCACAGTTCGCAATCCAAAAGTTAATCCTTTCTATGTTCCGGATGGCTTCTTCTTTTTGAATGTCTATATCTATCCGCTTATCATACTTCATATCATGGCACCTCGCCCGCTTCTAATGTCCATTGACTATATCATTTATAACCCGTTCGATTCAGTCCACACAAGTACAATTTTATCATGCAGACTCTACTAAAAATGGAGGGAATAAAGTGAACAGGATGACAGAAACAGACTTTGAAGAAATCGAGAATGATATTTTATCGATATTCGAAAGTGAGATGGTTGTGAATGACCATAAAGATGAGAACGTCCCTTCAGTAAGGGACATAGAGGATGCGAATCACGGACTCATCTTGACCAAATGCTCGATTTTATTTGTCGATATTCGAAGCTCGACGATACTATCTGACAAGTCACAAGCCGTAAGTATGGCGAAAATCTACAAGGCTTTTGCAGAGTCTATGTCTAAATGCATTTATTTGAGCGGAGGTTGGGTGAGACAAATCTCTGGGGATAGAGTCATGGGGGTTTTTGTCGAAGATAAGGAGAACAGTTCAGCGACAAAGGCGCTAGAAGCGGCTCGTTCTATTATGAGCGTCATTGAGTACATATATAATCCTCTCTGTAAGAGGTTAGTCAACAAGAAGACGATATCATGTGGTGTCGGGATTGATATAGGACGACTTTTGGTGACTAAAATCGGTATCGAGCACGACGGGGACGACTCCAGAGACCTCGTGTGGGCGGGAAGACCGGCAAATCTCGCAAGTAAACATACCGATTTAGCGTTTGGAAGTGAGATTTTTGTGACGAAGCATTTCTATGAGCAGTTGCCAAAGTCAGAGAAAGTTGATGCTAATGGAAACCCACTCTGGAACAAGGGGTTTCGCTTCAAGGGAAGCAATTTGTATGAAGGATATTCTGCGGAAATCACACATCACGACTTATACATTGAGGTTGACGATGTAATCGAGAACGAGCATGAAAAAGATGAATCAACACCTCATCCAAATGACCAGAGTTTCGCAGATGTTTTGGACAGCCTGGTACGAGGTTTTGACTCAAAATTAGGGTCTCTTTTGGAGAACAACGAGCGACTAGAGAGAAAATCATACGAGTTGAATGAAAAAGATTTGAAGTTGAATCAAAAAGAGGAGGAGTTAAGGAAGAGAGAATTGTATGTAGCGAATAAGGAAAAGGACTTGTTGGAACACGTCAATAAATTGGTGAACCTTGAAAAATATAGGCTGAATGTCGAAAAATTTAGGAATCAGTTGAACTCCATGGATTTTTCTGAATTCATTGAGGAAAAATACGACATAATGAGCCTTGGTTCCCAAATCGGGAAATCTTCGCACGAAGTATATGACGATATTTATTACTGGAAGGTCGTCAATTTTTTGGTTGAACAAGGTGAACATTTTCATGCCTATGAGGTCATTAAAAAACAGTTGGAGAATTGTGATGAATTCCCATCGTTTCCTTATGTATCCGACGTCATCAAAGCGGTAAAAGCCGTCTCGAAAGAATTGGAATACCAAGAGGTTGCGCTACAATGTTGTCGAAGAGAGAATTTCACATCTACACCACGGTCAGATTTACACAAAATTTTTACCGGCTTGAATCTACCAACGTTGGAATTGGACAGATGTTAGAATTTAAATTCAATAATAACTGGAGGAAAATCTATGAGAACAAACTATAAACTCTATGACTTCGAGAAGAGTCGAGCCAGAATCGACAAGATTTTAAGCTTTCCAACAGAGTTTGAGGAATCGGACAATATCCCCTCATCTGAGAATCTTACTTATTCGAATGGGAAATATGTCAAATGTGCCGCTATGTTCATAGACTTACGTGGTTCAACAAAACTCATCAAGAAGACTGGGAGAAAGTCACGAACACTTGCCCGGATATATCGTGCTTACATCAGTGAAATGGTGGCAATTCTCAATGGACACAGAACGTGTCAAGAAATCAACATCGTTGGAGATTGTGTATCAGCCATTTTTGCAGGAAAGCCACTGTTCAATAGGGATACGCCCGTCATTGAAGCTTTAAAAGCTTCGGCTAAATGCAATTCGATGATGACGGTATTGAATAAGAAATTCAAACAGAAATATTCTGATTTTGAACCGCTTCAAGCCGGCATTGGCATTGCATACGGTCGTGCGCTCGTCGTCAAGGCAGGATTTGATGGTAGTGGAATCAATGACCTTATCTACATGGGCGATGTCGTCAACATGGCTTCAAAAATGTGCAATTTTGCATATAAGACGTTTGACCTCCCTATTTGCGTAACCGAAGGCGTCTATAACAATGCAGGTGGAATCGTTGTGAATCATGACACGGGTCATACCTTTCAACATATGTTTGACCAGAAATCAAATACCGAATATGGAACCGTCTACCTCGGTCGATATTTTAATATCGAGATGAATGAATGGAACCCTCCTTTACGAAAAAATGCTTCTTTGTGGGAGAGTCTGAGAGAATAAAAAAAGAGCCTAAGGGCTCTTTTTAAAAGTTCTCATGAAGCTTGTCTAGATTCTGTTCAAAGTCTGCTTGGAAATCAGTCCGAACCTTATCAACCTGATATTCAAATGCCGGAATAGCAACTGTCTTGACTAAAATCGCTATTGTCAAAAAGATAAAAATACCAACAACTATCCAACTATCCTTCAATGTATCTTTCAACATTCGTATACTCTCCTAAATCTGCATCCTCTTTTGAATGCTCCTGATTGATGTCTTCTTATACAATATATCGGCTATGACCCCATCTACTTTAACAACATATTACAAAAATAGTCAGTAGTGAGAATTATCACGAACGCCCCATATTCTATAAAACACTTCCATTTTGAATAGAATATCAAGACAGTATCAATCTGAGGAGGCGATAAAATGAGGGCAGAACTATATCTACGAATCAAACCAATCGATGACTCGATGAAAGAGGTCTTTTGGAATGCATTTGAGAATGAGGGGAAATTTAAGGGAGATTCTAGGATATACCTTTACAAAGGGGACACGCCTAAGGAGTTTGACCAGATGTTCCTGGTTCAAAAAATTGATGAGACTGAAATCAATCATATCAAGGACTTTATACGTGAAATCTCATCTGAATGGGATGTGCGTGTTAGGACGATTGATAGGGAACCATGGATGACATCAGAGACGTATGATTTACTCCTATCCATCCATGAAGGGGTTCGTCATTCATGATGAAGAAGAAATTAATCTGGTTGCTCCCTTTTCCGATGGTTGTAGCATCACTCATTCTCACAGAAGAACTGAAGCCTCATCGGGTCTATGATATGGAAGTGCAATATAGAGGACTCGACGAGACAAACCATCACTTTGAAGTGTCTTTGTTCAATCGAAGCGGAACGACTATCCATTTGGTTGACGAACCACATCGAATGACTGAAGTCGATGTCTTGAAAAAGAAACAAGGAGATAGTGATTATATCCAAGTCGAGAACCTCTCATGGGAGAAACCGATTGTCTCCAACTTTGTTCTGGAGAAAAACGATATGGTGAACATCTCAACAAGATTGAGAGAAAATCAGTTAAAGCCAGGCGTTTATCGATTCGACTTCAAAGTCCATTCAGAGGAGGGGGATGTCTATATTGTCTATCTACCTTTAGAGATTAAGTAAGACCATCATTTGATGGTCTTTTTATATGTTGTCCATGTTTTGAATAAGATGAGGGATAATGAAAAAAAGGTGTCCATACAGGACATGCACTGACTTGAGGAGGTCAAACAAATTGAAAAGATATGAATTGGTAAACACGCTGGATGAAGGGGTATATCGGATTCGAGCATTGGTGGATATGCCAATATTAGAGGTAAAATCAGGTGAGTTAGGTGGTCTGGTCAATGGTGAGAAGAACCTAAGTCAAGAAGGCAAGGGATGGATACATTATCATAGCAAAGTCTTAGGTGAAGCAGTCGTCGTAGATGCAGTCTTGTATAAGAGATGCGTGGTGACGGGCAAGAGTCGATTAGAAAAAGGTGCATACGAGGAATCTATGATTCATGATTCAGTCTTTTACAAGACGGCTACAGTCAAGGAATCATCGATAGGTGGATGTATATTTAAGGATTCAAGGGTTCAAATCGAAGAGGCGGAGCTCGAAAATGTGACATGTGATACGGTCGTCTTTACCGTAATCAAATCAAGATGGATATCTGAAGAAAGAACGACTATCAAAAACACGTACTTTATCATTAAGGACTCAGATATTGATTGTGTGGACGCTTTTATCGATGACCGGTTCAAAGCGATAAAATTTTCCGGTCGCATTGATGTCATCCATTCTTCGACAAATGTAGACATTCAACATGTCTATTGCCCGGTTGACATGAAGCGAATCACATTCGCACGACCAATCCGCTTCCATCATACGCCGCTGTATCGGGGAGAAGTTGTCCTTCATGGCGCAATCGGAAGCAGAATTACCATCACGACAAGTGATGAAATTAGGCTTTACGATGTGAACATACAAGGAAGCGTGTCAATTGAAGGAAAAGATTTAAGCATAATCACTTCTCGATTAAAAGACTATGCACACGTTAATATGTCTGGAAGATTGGAACGAGTGGATTTATCGGATATGTCAGCTATTTCATCAGAGAACCAGTATAAGCATTGTATCAAAGACATTACGTTGACAGGTGATACGGTCATGAAAACAGTTGACATTGTTTCTTGATAAAGAAGATTTTGTAATTCAGAGGGTTTGTGGAACATCCGACGAATTTAAATTAAAAATGTCTAGTGAATCATTCCCAGAGTGTCAAAGGAGGTGAGTCATATGTATAAAACAACGTTGATTGCACCAACTCGAATGGGGCAATCCGTATTTAGAGAATATCAGGATTGGTTGATGAAGATTCAGTCCAATCAAAATATAGAAATCGTAGCCGTGAACATCACTTCTCGGGATACGCTCATCGTTACCTATAAGGAACTTTAAACGCTTGATAATTCAAGCGTTTTTTCATTTGTCGGGCGAAACATTCATTGTTTTTCTTATCAAGACTATAATAATAAAGTAATGGAATATAGTTGTGGATGCACATGATGAAAAAGGAGAGATGAATGATGATATCCTTCGCTAGTGAGAAAGCCATGAAGGTTGTCTTAGAGTATGCAGAGGAATTTGTGGAAACAGAATTGCCGCTCATCAAAAAGGCGCAACAAGATAAACGGCGCTATGAGGAAAAAAGGAATTTCGGTGAAGAAGAAGAGGGGAAAACCTTTGGAGGGGTCGATATCTATGTCTCTCCCGGGAATGTCTCATTTGACTTATACGTGTTTGCTCCTGGAGAAACGAAGCCGGAGATTGTTTACTTTACGTATTCTAGATTGGAGAATGAAGGTACATCTGTTTTCGGGTTGAATGACGAATCACATGTCAAAACGTATCTCTCTGTCGAAGAAATCCCCGCTTTCAAACGGTTAGACGAAAATCTTATCAGTCTTGGATTATAAGGAGGAGAAGCAAATGGGTGAACGAGCTGAATATAACCTACTTGGTATGAACGTGTTTACCTTCGATGAGGCGTTGCCCTCAGATGAAGACACGACGTATACCAATATCGATTCGGTGTTGGATGTCTTTAAAGACTACAAGGGGAAAGATGTGAGCATCACAGAAGAACAGGTAATCACGATTTATGACGGGGCGGATATACTGAATCACTTTAGACTAGAGGAAGACGAATCATTTCGTAATGCGATGATTCAACACCTCTCTATGATTGAATAAGACCTGATGAATTTCAGGTCTTTTATAATAAATGAAGTTCGCAATTTAGCTGATTAAGGGGATGGTGTAACCATGTCAGAAGAGAAAGAGTGTAGATATTATTTAATTCAAGAGACGATGGCAGAATGGGCATATCGCTTCTATTCCAAGGTTGACATTCCTAAATGGGGGGTCAAAGCAGGAGACATGGGAGGCATCGTCGGTAAGGATGTAATCATTGAGGACAATGGAACGATTTGGATAGATAAAACATCTGTCGTAGAGGGCAATACACGGATTTCAGGAGAAACATGTGTTTTGGATGGAAGTACATTGGACGGGAATATGACGCTTCACAATGCGACGATACACAAGAGTAGGCTGACACTGACAGACAGTCATCTCGAACGGGTGACGATGAACAGATGCGTACTAACCGGTGTCATCGATATCGTAGGGGATATACGTCTATCTGAGAGTGTCCTTCACAAATGTATGATGCGAGGAAGTGGAGAAGTTCACGATTCTAGAATGAAAAACGTCATCATCATGGATGAGTTCAATTTGAATGGGTGCAACTTGGCAATCACCTATCAAATGTCGTTGGAAAATAAACAACAATGGACGGATGTGAACCTGAAAGTCAACAAAGGTCATGTTGAGGAAGAGTTGGTCATGAGTGATGTCGATATCTCTTGTAAGGAGTTTCAAGTGACCGAGAAGGGTACTTTACGATTTGTCAAAACCGAGGAAAGAATCGAGTTGCTCCGTGTCGGAACAATTAACGGGACAATTGAAAGTAGTCAAATCATCGGCTTATCAACCGATATACCGGTGACGCTCAAAGGTAATGCTATCAAGGTGCAAAGCACCTCGGTAATTGGAAATGTGGTCGTAGATGGGGATGTAAGTCTCGTCAAATGCCTTGTTGAAGGCTATGCACGAGTGAAGATGTGCGGTGAATTGTCGAAGTCGAAGGTGTTGGAGTTCTCTTCTATCGAATTGCCACTCTTTGATAGAAAAGCACTTTCCGATATCATATTGAGTGGTGACGCAGTATTTTCAAATTAGACAAAAAGAGAGCGACTAACGCTCTCTTTTTGTCTGTGAAAAAGAACACCTCAATCGAAGTGTTCTGTCTCTTCATCATAGAAAATGGCTCAATTCTCGAACGCTGTAGACAAAAGAAATCATCCCCATGAAACCGATGAATCGAAGGAGGACATGAAACCCTCTGTTTGCGTCTCCTAACGCATAACGACCTAATAAGATGATGCCGATACTGAACAAAGTAATGATACAAGCCAATATGATAGACAATCGAATTCCCCTTTTTCCAAGACAGACAAAGCTGTACCTAAGTTTATTTGATGCCCTATTCTATGTCGTTCGCATTCAATGTATGAATCGGTTTCTCTGATTTAAAATTGAAGAAGAAGAATTGATTGACTAAAATATTTTTGACTATATGAGAAAAATGGGGATATGATGTTAGAAACCAAACAAGCGAAGAAACTAAAGGAGAGATGATAAAGTGCGGAAGTTGAAGGGAAAACTGAAAGACATATCTGGAGGAACATCGATAGAACTGACGACAGTCTTAATATGTGCAATTTCCATAATCGTCCTGTTGAACATATTTTTATTTAGCAATGACAACACTTCGTCTGAATCGGCAGAGTGGCAAGTGGAAGGCGATTCACTTCTAGATGAAAAGGAAGATATTCGAGTGGTTTTATTGCAAGACATCCGAGAACTCAGTTCAGACTTGGAAATGGGGGACTGGGATGAAGAGAAGATGGAAAAAGTGCCTGAATTGAATGAGCGATTCACTTCTTACAACGGAGGGACTTTAAAAGAAGAGTTCGTGTCGGATATGAAGGCAGTAACTGAAAATCCTTATGATGAAGAAACGAAAAGTCGTCTACAAGAACAATTGGACAACTTGGAAGACTACCTAATGACGACCGTTTTTGTCGAGGAAGAGGAAGAAGAGCCGATTCAAACCCTCGGCACATTCAATTAAAAAAGACATGACCTATTGTGTCATGTCTTATATTTTCTCTGCAAGCAACATCTGATAAGCATCATGGACGAGTGCAATGTAAAGTGTCTGTGTGCCACCCCATTCTGCGTCGCACACGATAGAGTCGTATTCGAACATCTGATACAGAAGGGTCAAACAGGTTTCTGTATCGCCGGATGATTGGATGACACCTGCAACAAGTTCCACATCATTCAAAGACGAGTCATACTCCCCTTCAATCGCACGAGACAGCACGCTCTCTAACCCTTCAAACGCAACTTCCCCCCAGTTCGATAAATAATCCGTTTGCTTGTCTAACTCGATTAAATACTCTCTGAATTGATTTCTGTCGATGGTGAGATGCTCTTGGGAGAGAGACTTTCTCCCTAACCATTCTGCAGTATGGATAAAGCCTCTTTGAGCATATCCCTCTGCGACACGCTTGGTGTCTGTAAAATAAAATCCAAATCCTTCAGTCGTCCCTTGAATCCCAATCTTGTGATAATCAAATGTTTCAAAATGCTCAGGTGACCCGTGGTAAACCTGCATGTCATCGCCCCTTTTCACTCGGTTCATATGGAGAACCACTGTTTCTTCATTCTCAATATTGTATTCATTTAGTATTAATATATTTTTGACAATAGTCAAAAATGGTAATATACTAGAATTATCAAATCAAGATATCAGGGGGAATAAAGCATGCTTTTACTAAATATATTGATTCTGTTTTTCGCTACAATCACTCTTGTGTTTACATTCAATCATTTTAAGACGGTGATGAAACAACGAAAAATCTTACGCCTTGTACATGGTGAAAATTTGAGTATTGTTTCACCATCAATCTATCTTGCGGTCAACCTCGGGCAGTTCTTTATCGTCGGGGTCGGTTCATTCTTGAATGACGAGAATATGATGAAGTCATTCTTGTATGGATGGGCTGTAGTTGTGACGATTCTCATCTTCCTTATTTGCGCTGTACTTATGTACACTGGGGAGTATCGAGTCCTTCTCAAAGATTACAAGGAATCGCAACGTCCTTACTCTCTTATCGAGTCTTATTTTGGAAATTTTTCATCCGGTGATGAGGGGGAGAGGAATCGTGACAACTTCTTTGAAGCATTTGGGTATACGGTATTTCGGGACGAGAATCGTGTGTTTTTCCGTCGATTCAATCAAGATACGAACTTTGAACTGGTATTGCGAGCGGCAACGTTATATCACGAGTATTGCAAGTTGCTAAAAATCTCTGAAGGCTTGCCACTCTATCACAAGCTCGATGAAGAGGATAAAAAACGGAGTGACAGTCTTACTAAAACCATTCGTGAGATGAGAGCGGAGCTCAAGAAATTTGGGTCAGAGATGAAGCCTTTTTTCAATTTGAAAGGTGACGAACGTTATAGCAAACAAGAACTAAAGAAACTACGAGAACTTCGAGACATAAAAGACTTCAATCCTGTAAGTCTGAAAGGATTGCATCCTACAATTGAAACGCTTCATTTCATTCAAAAAGACCCGAACGTGTCGTTTGAAAAGAAAGAAGAAGCTCGTCAGTTAGAACATCAAGTTAAACAGATATTATCCGACGCAGATACACCAATGCTGAGTGCTGACGAAACATCCGATGGCTTGATGAATGCAGTGAAAATGTTTCACCGTATTCAAACATGACAGATAGCTAAAAAATATAAGAGACGCATATAAGGGAGGATAAATAGATGATACTTTTTAAAGTAGTAGCCATGACAATTCTTGTTTTGATAGCGATTCCTCTTCTTCGATTATTATTAAAAGAACATTCCCACATAATGAAGATTAATAAAATTAGAAAAGAAGTCGGGTCTGACATTCGTGAACATTTTGATGGAGAATTGATGCTCGCCCTTGTCGGGATACACTTGCTTTTTACGAGCTTCATACCATTTGCACACGGTGAGGCTAATATTTCTACACTTATCTTGATGTTGGTCTTGACGACATTTATGATTGCCGTGTTTTCTTCCTTCATCTTGTCAGAAGACGCTGTGGACAAGGATGTGAGAGATTCGCAATATCGGATAGAAACGTTCTTCTGGAACAATTCTGATGATAATTCTGCAAAGTTCCGTTCTGTTTTCGAGTTTTCACCTTTAGAGAACTCGAAATATCGTTCATTGCCGATTAAACAAACTGCAGACTTGAAGCACCTGACAAGAATCGCAAAAATCTATCATGAATATTGGAGATTGTGTGATTTGAAGAAAGGTCTACCGGATTATGAAGAGCTTTCCGATGAAGATAAAATCCTTTATCAAATGAATGATGAAACATTGGTTCTTTTAAGAAAAGAATTGACGAATGAAGTGTCAACCGTCAAAGAGATGGTAAAGTTTGATAAAAACGGGGATGAACGATTCGATGAGAAACAACGAAAGCATTTAACAGAGCTCCGAAAGATGCCTTCTGCTCGAAACCTCAACACACATTCATCACATCCTGCTTTGGCGATATTGACAGAAATTAAAGTCAATCCTAGAGTTTCGTCTGAGCAAAAAGCGGAGGCGGAGATGTTGGAATCACAGGTGCGGGCTGTCATGGAGGAGAACAACAGTATTTTCGAGGAGAACAACAGTATTTTCGATATAAATGAAATAACCCAAAGTCACCTAGATGCGGTTCGGTTACATTTCCATATACCAAAAGAAAACGCCTAGTCAGGCGTTTTTTTCTTTATCTCTTATATGAACTAATTCATTTGAATAGAATGAAACATAATAAAAAAAGTAGTGTAAACGTCTACTTTTGTGAAGCATATCCTGGAACCGGATTTGGAGTATTCTCTGAGGTGCTTCAAGTGATTCTATGTACCTTGCTTTACACGTTAAATATATTCATTGTTTCTTTGGCAACCATTGAATTCAAAGAACGTAAATTGAATGAGAATTAAAAAGAGGTGACATTTGTCACCTCTTTTCTTTAGTCTCTATACCCATAAATGACGGCACGATTTTCTTCTTTCAATCGTGCAATGGATTTATCAGCTGAAATCGTCGTCGTCTTCTTGTTCGGATTCGGTGGTAGCGCTCGTCTACGACGAGAAAACGCTGTCCGCTTTCCTTTAGTCGTGGCACTGACTTCTATAGCTGTGGCAGGTTGTTCCTTCATCGTCTTCACGCTCCTTTCCTTGTAATGAGAGTATATCATACTTCGGGTTCATCCTCCATCTGCGCTTCCATATGCGCTTCCAAGGCACTTTCTCTAGACATCTCTGCAATGTCATCACCAAAATCATCGAAGTCCATCTCATTTGATAATAGCCATGCATCGAAAGTATACATCAGGTTCAAGAGAAGGGCGGCGTCAGCGCCACCGACATGCACTCCATTGCGACCTGTGATGACAAGGATAAAGTTATAATATTCGCCGAAATAGGGGAAGATAACCGTTGTCTGCCCGTCATTGAAGATTTCGATGTTTCTGGCAGTCACCAACTTGGCGACAGCATCTCTATCTCGCATTCCGACGGTTCGGGTCTTAAGCTCTTGATGTTCCTTAATCAACCGATACTTCTCTTTGAGGTTGTTCGAGAACACATCTTGCTCTGCTGACGACTCGACAAAGTAGGAGAACAGATTGATATCAAATGCGCCCGTATATCTCTCCAAATACTGCTTCATACTATTCTCGTACCCTTCAGGAGAAAAGTCAAACTCATCCTCCATCCACCAAGGCTCTGAGGGCTTTGGCATCATCTCATGCGTTTTCAGTATCTTCTCGGTCAGCAATTGTACATTGCCCTCATTCTTCTCGATTCGGTCAGTATATTCTTCTTGCTTCAATTCGTGCGACATGAACTTTGTGATGTCTGGAGTCTGTAACACCATCAAATCAATTACAATCACTCCAATCACAAACCCGACAATCCCTGTTGTTGTTTGGAAAGGAAATGAATCCTGCAAAAAAAGATAATAGGTTGAAGTGATGACAAGCAGATAGTAAACCTTACGGATAAGTGTCCGGTTCTTCAAATAGCTCTTACGATTCCAAAAATGGAAGAACGTGCTCAAGGCGAGAACAAGCAATAACATGTAGCCGATTACGGTGAAGCCCGTGGTGATATTCATATAAATCTCCTTTCTCTACTCTACATATAGAATAACATTTTTTCTCATTTTTGTCAATTTAATTTGACAATTAATCCCCCGTCATATTTCAGTCGTTCCGCCATATCATAAAGGATAACCAAAAATACAGTTGTGTGGAGATACACCAAGATTAGAAGGAGTGTGAATGATGAAATACAGAATTTTGCCAGAGATAAATATGGATTACAAATCACTTGCAACACTTTTTCGCATACAAGCTCTAGTAGATATCCCTGAGCACGGTGTCATAAAAGGAGAAATGGGAGGTTGGGTCGATGGAGACGATGCGCTCTCGCAAATCGGCTCGTGTTGGATTGCCGACGAGTCGAAGGTTTTTAACTCGAAAGTAGAAGATAACGTGCTGATTAAGGGGGAATCCATCATTTCTGACGATGCCATCATCGAAGGTGACGGAGTCATTGAAAATAGCACCATTGCACGATGTCAATTGTTCGGAGAACATCATATCAAGGACTCAAACATGTTCGATGCCTACCTCGGTATGCGTTCAACGATTGAGAATTCAACATTACAGCACATCGAAGCTGAAAGTTCTGACGTAGAACTGTTTGTTCAGAGTTCAAGAATCGAAAGTAAGGAAAAAGTGAGATGTGGAAATGGCATGCATGTCTTTGATAATGTGAGACTATTCAGCTCACATAGTGAATTTATTGGTATGAATACACTTATAAATGTAACCGTAGACACGAAGGTTGTTCGTTTTAGATGTATCGGAATCAAGAGGGACAACCATGTTGAAAATGTGCATTTTCATGTGTCACAACATGTTTCAATTGAAGAGTCGGTCCTTGAAGGGAGCAGTGAGTCCAGTCGAATCAATATATCTGGAAAAAATATCGGCATGATAGAAACGGTCATTCGAGACAAGGTTGTCATCGAAGCATCCATCATGCTCACTCAAGTAAACCTCCTCAAATATGCCAGAATTCATGCTTTACACGGTCATATTACGATGACATCTTCAATGATGACCGATTTTTCCTCGGTTGAAATGAAGCGTGACGGATATAAAACCATTCAACAGGAACAGTTGTCCGGAGACAGCTTGCTCGTTTTTTAAATTGAAACAATCAGATGAAGGCATTCATCAATTAATTTAAGGAAAAGGAGTTTATCTATATGAAATACACGATATTAACAGAAGAGAGCATGGAGCATTTGTCTACGACAACGTTATTGCGAATCCAATCATTGGTGGATATCCCCAAACATGGCGTGAAGGCGGGAGACAAAGGTGGATGGATTGAATGTGCAAGCAATCTCTCGCAAGAAGGAGCATGTTGGGTCAGTGATGAATCAAAAGTCTATGGTGGGGCACGGATAGCAGGAAACGTACTCGTGAAAGACTCTTCAATTATCAGTGAAGAAACAGAGATTCAAGGCGAAACTATTATCTCAGGCTCCAATCTTGAACGCACCTTGCTGTCAGGAGAACATCAAGTGACAAATTCTAGCCTAATTAATGTTGGTTTGGGTGAAAGGTCAACCATATCGGAATCTTCCTTGCGAAACATGGAAGTCGAAACTTTGAGAGTAAGACTTACAGCAGAAAATTCCCACATTGAATTTCAAGACGGTGCAACCTTTTATGAAGGGAATCACTTCTTTAATAATTGCGCTTTCGGCTGTTCTTATGGAGCATTCTCCGGAAACAATACGATGGATAGAGTTGCAATTGAGGCGGATGTAGACAATTTTAAATGCCATGGAACGACCAAAGGAACAGTGATTAAAGATGTTTGGTTTTATCATTCAGGTGAAATCGTTATCGAAGACTCTACAATGCATGGGGAAAGTGACCTTGAAAGGATTCATATTGGGGGAGATGCGCTCTCTATCATGCGCTCTGAAATAAAGAACAGAGTGAAACTCGATGGACGCCTCGACCTTCAATATGTAAAACTGAGTGACTACGCTGTCATTGAATCCTGTCACGGACGACTTAATCTTGACCATGTGGAGATGAGCGAATTCTCTCATATTGAATCGATAGCTAACACAGAGACAATCAAATATACCAAATTGTCTGGTGACATGTCGTTAAGGCTATGAAACGAAAAGACCCCCAAAGAGGGTCTTTTTTAAATCATATTACGCCATCAAAGCGCATAACATGAATTATTCAGCATTCAAGGAGTCATTGATTTGACTTACTAACTCTATCAAAGGAGAGGTTGTTATGTTCTCAATCCAACAAAAAGTAGAAGAAAAGTCGTTTAAAGACTGTTATGTCGTAGAGGTGACGGGTAGATTCGTCGCTTCTTCCGGAACCGCCGTCATGAACATGGGGGGATTCCATCCGAAAACAGATGAGGTTCATCTAGCTGATTTGATTGAAACGCTAGAGCGTTTGGTCACCGCATATCGGTATGGGAGAGGCGAGGATGACGAATACTATCACATCGATGGGTATGAGAAATGGTTCGCTCAGTCTTCTTTATTGGAAAAGGAGATTCAACAGCTCCCTACGACCGTCCAAGAGCATGGGGTCGAATGGTTGGCTGACCCTGCCGGTAAGCCAGGGAGTCGGGCAACGTTCGCATCGTATGAGCTATATTATTTTGATGAGAATGGGACAAAATATCAGGTGGCATATACGCCGGAACAGATGCGAAAAGTCTCATCTTCGATGATTAACCAAATCGGTTATGACAAGAGCACCGGAAGTCTCCGTGTCGAGTTCGTGGGAGGCGCTGTCTATCGATATCTGGATGTCCCGCACTCCGTGTATCAAGACCTTCTTGTCGCAGAGTCGAAAGGGAAATTCTTGAACCGAAATATCAAAGGGCAGTATGAATTTGAACGTGAGAGCTAAGGCTTTAAAAACCTCCATACGGAGGTTTTTTTATTCAGAGATGCGACATCATTTCATTCATATCGTTCTGTTCACTGTCATAAGATACGGAAAGGAACTAGAAAGGACGTGACGGCATGTCAACAGATGTAACTATGAAGAACAACTTTAGACCGGGCATGATGGTAGATATTGAGACGGACTCAGATAAAAAGAAGGGTACCGTGACGAGAGGCATCATTGCCAAGGTGTTATCCAAAGGAAATCAGCCTAGCGGGGTGAAGGTTCAGCTGACAACTGGAGAAGTCGGACGTGTTTATGAAATCCCGTCTCGTGACGAGGTGAGGCGTGAACATTTCCGTTTTTATAACACGTTCTTCTTCTTGAAGAAAATCTATTCGGTTTGGGTGAAGAAGGAGAAACGCTACTATACGCTGAACTATCCGTCTGCGCACGGAGATGAGAATACTGCCTTCCTCTTTGTCGAGAAAGAAGAAGGCGAACAGTTCATGAAAATGATGAATCTTCATCCTACTGAGTATATGGTCAAGGAAATCAGTAGAAGAAAACCAATCCATGAGAACTTCAAGACCTTGGAGGTCGATGTGTTCCGTATCGACCTAGATAGAAAGGTCTCCGTTGAGAAACTCATAGAATTGGAGTCATATTTTAAGAACATGAGATAAAGGACACTCAAAGAGTGTCCTTTATCATGTTTAGCTATTCATGACCAACGAGCCGCTCAATGAAACAGGAGTCCCGTTGTTCCACCAAATTATCTCCAAATGAGGAAACTGACTACTCAAAAGAACAAGACGTTCTAAGTCATTTCCGACGTAACGGGTGCATCCCAAGCGGATGAGGTCTGCCCCCAGGCGCTCCGACTCCGAGAACGAGGATGAAGCATCCGCTCCTAACTCATACGAGCGAGCCGGGCATAAAGGTGTTTGAATCCCTTCTGTGGAAAAAAGGTCTTGATAGATAAAGATTTTGCTTGGTTCATCAATATAAATGATATCCTTTGTCTCTATCATGTTTATTGGGGAAATCGACCATTTCACGTAACGATTCATTTCGTCTTGCTTGAAAAAGCAGTTCGCATTGAACACGGTAAATTCTAATTCGTGGTCTACAAAACGTTCGCTCTTGTCCATTGATTCATATTGAGGGTTCAGCTTAGTTCTCTCCCAAGGTAATAGGAAGGTATGTCCCGGAACAGAAGTGGAAAAACCGCAAAATTTCGGATTTGATGCTGAGAGCAAATCTTTGAATACTACGAATGTATCCACGCAATATCCAAGGTCCATAAGGAACTTTTCACATGAGATGAGTGTTTTACCCGAGCCTGCCATATCTTCTACAAGTAGAATCTTTTTATGTGGAGCGGGTTCTCCTATCCACGTGACCTTGGGTGATGCTAATTTTCGATGATAAGCCAGGTAATAAATAGGGAGTCCTGTTCGTACTGAAAGATGTGTTCCCGGGAACAATCCCCCACGTACAATCACAACAATGGCATCATAGTCCCTCCTACGAATCTCCGGAACAAAGGTATCAATCTTTGTGGCAATTTGATTGTAGGAAAGATAAGAATAATGAGGCTTGGACATACTTTATTTCATGCTCCTTTTTAGATTACATAAGTTCTCTTTCATGATGTGTTTGTGGTTATACGATGAGATAAACAGAAGTATGATAAATTATCAATAAGAAATCAGGAGTGTATTTGACACAATCATTGAATCAGGAACCATTTATACAAAAGGATTCAACTAATTCGAAACGTATATCAATCAATTAAAAGGGGATATGAACATGTACTCATTCATCATTAAATTGGCTATTATTTTATCAACATACTTTGTAATTGCACGCCCGATTGTCGCTTCAATAGATAGTGGGGCATCTCAGGACTTGGCAACAGTTGCGTTCGCCGTCTCGATGATGATTCTATTGAAAACACTTGAGGAGAAAATCAAAGTAAAAATGAAGGAAAAAAAAGACCTTATTTTTTAAGGTCTTTTTTTTGGCTTAAAATGTCTTGAAGTAATGCTTAACCAGTTCAGATTCCATCTCCAAATGAAAAACGTTGTTTAGACCGAAAAATGCTTTCCAATCAGACGGGGTCAACATGGCAATCTCGCAATCCTGTACAGGGAATGTCTCGTTCCCATTCATCACAAGTCCGAGGTAAGGTAATTTATCATTCGAGAGGTAGTGAGACAGCCCACAGCCATATGAATAGTGCGCCAATTCATTCCTGTAAGAATACGGAATGATTTCCTTATAACCACGGTGTGGTAATTGCGCCTCATTGAATGACGCAATCATCGTACATAACTCTTTCGTGACATCTGTGGACTCTTCTGTATTCCTGTTTAAAAAAAAGAATCGTGTAGAAACTGTAGATGCCTCAATCGAAGAAATGCAACCCACCAATAAATATTCACCGTTAGCCATACCTTTATCCTCCTTTTAAAAAAGGTGTTCATTTGAACACTGATTTTTTTTTGTTTTCAGACTATCCTATTCAAAAACCATAGAACATATAAAAAAGGGACTGCAATTGCAGTCCCTTTTATTGAGGTGATGACACCTCATATGGGTAATAGGGATGGATATATTTGCTCAGATACTGAGGTTGGATGGGACTCATCAGTAGTTCATGAAAATAGAACAAGGGGACGTGATGATAAGAAATCGTTTGGCTCTCATAGCGGATGTTCAATCGCTTTTCTTCCCGTTCATAGGTGATACGTAGGATGGGGTCTAGTTTGATTTGCATGAGCGGCATCAGTACATGTTACCTCCTTGTGAGAAATTTTGGTTCGATATACACCGGTTTTCGTTCGAGGCAAGAAAGAAAGCATCTCCTGGTGCATACATTGAAAGTGAGAGTGATGTTGATAGAAAAGAAAGGGTAAATCCATTGAGTTTGAAAGAAGCGAAGCTCACCCCAATTTATTTGTCTAAAAATGTAAAAAATCCTGCATAAAATCCAAATAATTTATTAAATCAACCACATTGAGGTGGTTTCCTCAAAATGAGGACTCTAATAGACCATCAAAAATAACAACATTGGAGGTGTGTGAAGATGAAGAAGCACCTGTTGCGAATTGTACTGACATTTATGGCTTTCCTGATGATTGCATCTGCATTATTGCCAGTTTATTGACAAACATGAGTTTTGAAGAAAATACAAAGGTGAACAAAAAGGGGGGATTGAATTGAGAAAGAAATTTGAGTTTACGGGACTAGTGAAAGAGTGGACGAATGCGGTAAATGGTAGAAAAACGATAGTGAAAGAGATTCGCTCACTGATTGACATTCCTGCTCATGGGGTCAAAGCCGGAGACAGGGGTGGGTGGTTGTCGAAAGAACAAAATTTATCTCATCGAGGAATCTGTTGGCTCGACGAATCGAGTATCATCTTGAACAATGCACGTCTCGACGGAAACGCACTGTTGACCGGTTCGACCTTGAGCGACCAAAGTGTCGTCAATGGTGAATCGACTGTCAAGTTCAGCTTTCTATCTGATGATGTGATTGTATCAGGACAATCGAATATTTCAGCGAGTTTACTCCAAGGGGCAACCGCTGTTCAAGGAGATTCTTTTGTATCCGACTCGACCTTGCAGAATGTTCGGTTGCAAGGGAAGGCAAGGATTGATTGCCAGGATACGACCATCCTTTCTGAACAACATCTTTTGGTGAGTAGTTCACTTGTGGCGAAGGATGTATTTTTGGAAGTGGAGAGAGGGTTCATCTTATCCCCGACCGTACTGGAATATGTCCATGGTGATGTGAAAGAACTGCAGACCGGAACGAAGACAAGCTTGAAACATGTGTCATTCAATAAGACGAGTCTTGAGACAACCTCATCCAATAATGAGAAACCGGTCATGTTAGAAGGAAATCCGAGCATAAGGATAATCGGTGGGAACTATGTATTGGACGATGTGCTCATGAGAGATGGAAGCTTTCTGGAGGCTTGTAATGAAGAGAGTGGAATCATAACGATAAAGAAGAGTGTATTTGAGAATTATGCGGCATTGAAGTGTGAAGGTAAAAACCGTTCGTACCGATTAGAATCTTCGCATTTAAAGGACTTCTCGAATGTGGTATTTGGCACAGCCAGTGCGGACAGTCTTTCTCGTAATATCGAGCTTTCAGGCGATAAGCACTATTATGTTTGAGGTAGAACATGAGAAAGCTTATAAGAAGAACGCAATCTCCTTAGTATGAAGTTACACGCTGACGTCATCAGTGTCGAAAACAAATTTAATCGCTTTGAAAGAGAAGCAAACATAAAAAAAGAGCCATCGGAATTGCAGTTCCAATGACTCTGCCTCAACAAATCCAGACATTTGCTGAAGCGTTATTAGTGTTATAGTATCATCGCCAAGATTTTATCACAACACTAGCCGTGTCGAACCCTGTTCGATAGGTAGACACCCTCTAAGATATATAGGGGGATAGCGGATGAGCCAAAAGTGTTTTTGTTTATGCGGAGTCACGACACCACCAATGTCGTAGAAGGAATCCCGTATGGATAAGAGCACTTTTTTATGTGCCCTATGACCGCAAATCATAGGAAGTGTGGTGTAGCTACCGTAGTAAAAGGGAACGGCTCGGCGATAGATGAATCTTTCCACTCATCTTTTGTCGTCAGTGAGAAAAGGGATGTAATCTCACACATGCCTAAGTCTCTGGAATGAGTGGTCATTCTAGCAGATATGGCGAAAAACATTAAAACACTATGGAGGTCTAAATGAGACGGATTGGTACGACTGTAGATAGCTTGAAAGCAATTTTCTAGTAAGCGGCTTATCCGTCTTATAGCATGAGGAAAATGATAAAAGTGAGAAATCATTGACATCTTTTTCTAAGGATGCAAGGCGAATCGTCCGATAATACGGATGTGAAGACAAGAACTTCACCCTCGAAAGAGAACGATTGAGGACATGAGAACCAATCGTACCCGATGCTCAAAAGAACGTTGTTTGAGCGGGATAAGCCTTGTTCGGGAACAGCCAGTTTCCGAAAGTCAGTGGAAAGCACATCGAAACCTATACACAAAACCGAACGACGGATGTATACGAAAGATGAGTAGACTTATCTGCATTTTTTGTGCAAGGGATAAGTCTGCTCTCCAAAAGCCTGCCACACCCTCACTCTGGATGTATCTTCAAAAAACATAATAAAATTGAATAAAAATATATTGACTATTGTCAAAATTAGAGCTATTCTGTACTTACGAAACAAAAACAAAGGGGTTGCAATATCGTGAGAAAAACAACAGCCGCAGTCATGCTATCAGTATCTTTGTTGATGGGTGGAATGCAAGTGACCGCTCCATTGGAGGTGTCGGCGAGTACGACGATTAAAAACAATGTGAGCTACAGCACCACAGCAAATCTGAACATGAGAAGCGGGGCTAGTACAAAATATCGTGTGATGACAACCATCCCAAAAGGGAAGCAAGTCACGTATGTCTCTAAGCATGGTTCATGGTATAAGGTCAAGTATGGTTCAAAAACGGGATATGTCTCTTCAAAATATCTAAAAGCAAAAACAGCCACATCATCTAAGATTACGACTACGAGTTCGGCGACCAAATATGCGACAACATATAATCTGAATTTACGCTCTTCTTCTTCTACGAAATCGAAGGTTTTAACAACCATCCCAAAAGGGAAGCAAGTCACGTACATTTCCAAACGAGGCTCATGGTACAAGGTCAAGTATGGCTCGAAGACAGGTTACGTCTCTTCCAAATATCTCAAGAAGGTGACGGCTACGCCCAAACCTTCGAATAAGCCCAAACCATCTTCCCCTCCAAAGGTGAACACACCCGCACCATCCCTACCGACTGGAGGCGCAAAACCTTTGGGGCAATACTTTACAATTGATTCCTTAAACCTTAGACAAGGGGATGGCATCGAGCACGCCATCATTGTATCAATCCCTAAAAACGCTTCGGTCGAGCACTTGGCTACAAAAGGGAACTGGTATAAGGTGAAATACGGAAAGCATATCGGATGGGTGAATGCGAGTTATCTCTCTAAAACACAGTTGAAAGAGAATGAACCGAACGCAGGTGTCAAATGGCTTTCTTCAGAAGGTGAAAAACGAACAGCGATGTTGATTTCGAAGATGAAGACAACCCCTATCCGTTCGCCATTCATCGTTCCTACAGTCGGGGCAGTGAGCTCGCCATACGGCATCCGTACAAACCCGACAGATGTCGGATATGAATTCCATACCGGTGTTGATTATGCAAACAGCATCGGAACGCCAGTGCTTGCGACAGCATATGCGATGGTTGACCGTACTGTGACTAGCAATGTAGGTTATGGCAACTATGTGATTCTTCGTCATGACTTGAGTGGTATCACGTTCTATTCGCTTTACGGGCATTTAGATAAAATCTTGGTCAAACCAGGGCAAAAAGTCAGTCAGGGACAACAGATTGGTGAGATGGGGACGACCGGACGTTCTACGGGACCTCATTTGCATTTCGAAATTCAAAACGAAAGTCGCCAAAACGTCAACCCGGATACGCTTCTCCGTTATTGATGAATCGAAAAGGTCTGAAGGATATCCTTCAGACCTTTTTTATGATTAGGCGGAAACAAATCTGCGTATCATGAATAAATCGAAAATGGGGGGGGTGTTGAAATGCCTAGTGACAAACACATCATATTAATCAACCCGAAAAATGGAAGTTCAGATGAAATCAAGGTAGGTTTCTCCTGGACAATGCTCTTTTTCGGGATTTTCGTTCCGTTGTTCAGAAGTGACTGGAAGTGGTTCTTCATTCTCGGGGGATACGTTATTTGGAACTCTTGGATGGGTTCCCATCTGATTGAAGAACAAGAATGGTTACAGACGCTCAATTTCGTCGTGCAATGGGGGATGGCTTTCTTCTATAACCGTATTTATATCAATGAGCGATTGAAAAAAGGTTGGTATCCGTCCTCTCATATTTCAGAGGAACGCTTGAGAAAAGCCAACTTCGTATGGGATGAGGATAAAAACACAAAGCATGATGGAATAAACGTGGAGAAAGGAGTGGATAAAAAAGATGAAGAAACCGGATTTTGAGTCATATAGAGAGTTGATGAATACCATCGATGTTGTTCATTATGAGGAATTGAACGGAACCTTTAGATATATCGACACCTCGAATACTATCAATATCTCTAAGGGCGGGCTTCAAAAAGAAATCGAGTTCGGGATGGAAGAAAAGCGAAGTTTCGGACTGACCGCAAAATTAGGATTGATGGACAACAATCAAGGTGTACTTGATATCTGTGTCCGAATTCGAGAAGATGGTCATTGGAAGGATTATCTTGATGGAACCCTTGTTCCGAAGCACGAAAGAGAAGCTCAGCAGATTGCAGAAGCCTCATCCATGCTCATCGATAAGCTTCGTTTGGCATTAGAAGGCACAGGAATTGAAGTCATTGATAGGACGAATGAGCCGCTTTCGCAATGGAACAGAATCAAACGGAACAAGACAGAACTTGAACGTTGCAGACGGCTATATATGTTGTCGGTTAAATAATTGGATGATAGAAGCAAAGGGAAACCTTTGCTTTTTTGTATGAAAAAAACTTGCCCCCGCAAGGACAAGTCACTTTAAGAACAAGTTATAAATCACGATGAGCACCGAAGGTAAAACCAATACGTTTGCTAAGGAAACGATAAAAAATAGAATGGAACGGCTCCTGATAGCTCGATATAGTCCGACTAATCCGACGACAGACGTGACAAAGGCAATCATCCATATGCCAGGGATGACAAAAATACCGACAAATTCGACCCAATCGATTGTGGAGCGTTCAGTGAAGTTTTTTGCGACGAGAATCGTGATGGCTAACAATCCTGTAGTTAAGAGAGGTAGGGATTGTCGGAAAATCAAGACCGGAACAGACGCTTGTTTGAATGCAAGAATCACATAGGCTAAAAGAATGATGAACAAAAATACAATCTCTACAATGATGAGCAATAATGAACTATCCATCGAGACACCTCCTTCATTTCAATGAGTTAATTCGTATACTCGAAGTAATATTCATGGTATCGATTCACTGAAGAGTATATTCCTCCATCTGGACGAATGTGGCTGAAGCAACCGTTATTGTGAAAGCAGAAACTATAGAGCTTTTTAATTTTGACTATTGTCAAAATAAAAAGTATATTGATTGCATAAGAGAGGTGATGTTGAAATGGAACGTGCGAACAAAGAAAAACAGACTCTTAACCGAACGAATCCAAATAGCAAGAAGCGGAAATGGGCGTTCGTGATAGTAAATCTCAGCATGCTGATGGTAGTGACACTCATTTTATTTGCTGACGAGACGTTCTTGGGAGATTTCCATACCGAAAGTTATGTCATCGAGAAGCACAACGTGGAAGGTGATGCCCTGTACACCTTCGAAAGTCGCAATTCGGAGGCAGATGATGTCATTCTTTACAACCCCAATGAGTCGATGTTGGAGGATACGATGGAAATTGTTGTGTCGATGGACGGCAAAGAGCGGGAAGTTCGCTTTCATGACTTAACAATCATTCCGGACGATGTAGAAGACTTGGTCGTTGAACTGTCTGACCTTGACGAAGATGGAAAAGCGAAAGGTGTCCTGCATGTCCCGTCTAAAGAAGCCTTGTACAAATAACGAATGATTCTATGGATAGAGGTGTCAAAATGATTCGATTTTACATTCTTGAATGGCTGTATCAGGCATACCCGTGGACAAAGGCGATGCTTCAATATGTGACGATAGGGTGGTTCGCAATGTATGTGACAGTCATTTGCGTCATTTTCTGTAAGAAAGGATTTTCATGAAAATGAGTTGCCCATTTTGCAGTTTGAATGACGTTCACATGGAAACAGCATTGTGCAATGTCATACGTGATAAGTATCCGGTATCACCAGGTCACACTTTGATTATTCCCAAGCGTCATGTCGAGACATATTTCGATTTGTCTAACGAGGAGAAGGAAGATGTGATGCGTCTCATTGACAGTCTCAAAGAAGAGATGGACATGGCGATTCATCCAGATGGATATAATATCGGGTTCAATGCAGGAATCCACGCAGGGCAGACCGTCATGCATTGTCACATCCATGTGATTCCACGATATCGAGGGGATATGGATGACCCACGAGGTGGTGTACGAGGAGTCATCCCGTCAAAGCAGTCCTATTGAAAGGTAATAAAACAGAGAAAGTAGGGGGCAAGATGAACATCTCACAAGATAAAAACTTGATATCGGAAATAAAAGCGAATGCACTTTCAAAAATGTTTGGGTTGTTCACGACGAGTGGGTTGCTCGTACTTTATATTCTCTTCGTATTGCATGACCGAACAATCGTCGAAAAGGTGAGTCTTTCTTCTTTCGTACTTATCTCGGCACCGTTCTTCGTGTTGTATCCCGAGGATATTTCCCTACGAATTCGGGCAACCATGATGTCCCGTGCGAATGGTGCCGGTAAGGGGAGTCTCAAAGAACGTAGCAAGACGGGGATTCTTCCAAATGGACAACTGGTGTCCTTCGTGGAAGAGACCATTTTGACGTTGAAACGTCAACAAGGGGTGAAATGCTACAAGGGCAGAATTCAAACCATGCCCGCTGAACAGAAGAGCTTGGCATTACATGAAAAAATGCAACGTCATTTGTATACATGTCTCAAATTCCGAGAGAAACGAGGGGTCTATGATTCAACTTTACTCATCGCATTCAACTATTTGATGTATACACATTCACTATCGATTGAATCGTTGACTGTTCTTGAGACTGCCATTCTATTGAATGTGTGGTTGGTCGTGACGATACTTTTTCGGAATGCCTTGTTCGAGGCTTTCTTCATGAAAGGTCAAAAGATTTTTCCGATGAGGGGCTATGGATTAGGTGAAGTGACCAGTTCATTTCATGATGATGGCGATGTTGAGGTTGCAAAGCATTACTTAAAGAACAATGGATATAAAGGATACCCCAAAGCCGTCATGCTAGACGGAAGCATGCTCATTGGAGCTGTGAGAGCGGATGAACATGAGAAGAAGATGATACCGGTGGAATATATTCTGGTTAGTCGAAAATAGAAAAGGAGTGGAAACATGAATCATATGAATTGGGACGATTATTTCATGAATGTAGCCATTTTGTCGGCAGAGCGAAGCAAAGACCCGAACACGAAAGTCGGCGCCGTTATCGTGAACGAAGATAAGCGCATCGTCGGAATCGGTTATAACGGGTTCCCGAATGGTTGTTCAGACCTTGATTTCCCTTGGGCTAGGGAAGGGGCATATGAGGACACGAAATATGCATATGTCGTCCATGCCGAAGAGAACGCCATCTTGAACAGCACGCATAGTTTGAAGGAGGCGAGCATCTATGTCTCCTTGTTCCCATGTAACGAGTGTGCAAAGAAAATCATTCAGTCAGGGATTCGAGAAATCGTCTACCTGTCGGACAAATATAATGGAACGGCAACGGACATCGCCTCAAAACGAATGTTGAAAGCATCTGGAGTTAAAACCAGACAGTTAAGCATGGAAAAGACGATTCGTGTACGAGAAGAACAAAAATCAGAGGTGCAGAATTAGTTTTTTCGGAAGTCATCTTAAATAAAGTTTAAAAAAGGTTGCAAAACCTTTTGTCAAATTAAATTGACAAGAAGGGTGGGATAATGTGGTTGATAAAACAACAAAATCAGTTTTTAGCTCAGAAACCACGTGTAAAGAGTGCGATGAACGGATTTCTGGGGAAAATCGAGCATTGTTTGTACCGATTAATAGGAATCAAAAGATTTACAAATCTGTAGGGTGCGAGAGTTGTAAGCAAAACTCAGAAACATAACATATATCATCTAATGAAAAAGGAGTGTTGTATATGACACAAAAAAGTAAACCAAGGTTTCCAAAAATGACGGAAGCACAGATTTGGGAAGCGAATCGAGAACGCATCTCTGAGATTGCAAAAGAGTATCCGGAATGCGTCGGAGTCCCACTTTTCTACTTCGATGGTAAGAATAGCTTCCTTAGCAATTTCGAGCATTCACCGATTGAACTACGTGGTTTTAAGTTCGAAAACGGTGAGGCGGCTTTCCAAGGATTCAAGGACATGTCTCGGACAGCGGAATTCGAGAGTCTGACACCTTCTAAGGCGAAGCAACTTGGACGACAGGTCTCATTGCGACCTGATTGGGAACAGGTCAAGTATGGCGTAATGTATGAGGTCGTTTACTCAAAATTCTCACAAAACGATGACCTCAAAGACAAGCTGTTGGCTACAGGCAATCGCCTTCTCGTTGAAGGGAACTGGTGGAATGACAAAATCTGGGGTGTCTCCAGAAACAAAGGGGAAAACCATCTGGGCATCATCTTGATGCGGGTACGGGATGAACTGCGAAACTAACAAATAGCCCTCTCTCTGAGGGCTATTTTTAAAAAGGAGTGGGATGAGGATGGAATTGACAGATGATAAGAAACACATCTTATCGGAAAGTCTGAAGAAGGTCTCCCTATATGCTTCGATTATTCAGGAGAAGCTCATGGATGATAAGTGGAATGAAATTGATATGGAAAAGTTGTCTAGATTATTAGAGTCCTACACCGTAGAGTCGTTGAACGCACTCGACTTCGATTCAATCCTGGTCAAGCAGTCTGATGCTCGATATGAAGAGATTCGACAGGCGAACAAACGTATCCAACGTTTGGAGAAGGAGCTTGCGGACAAACACCCATTGAGTGGGCTCTCAAACCTTTTTAAGAAGAGCCAAGACACTCTTTCAAAATGGTGGAAAGAAGAAGGATTCTCATTAGTAGAGGATATGAAGATGTTGAGAAATGGCTCACTGGAGGTGAGTTTTGGATTTCACCTGATTGGTCGAGTCCCGTTCTTGAGTGAGAACCCGAAATTAGAGCATGAAAGTCTACAGAAACATATCCGCTCACTTCGGGATTCAGGATTCGTATTCTTTGACTCTAGCCCATATGGAATGTTCAAGAGCAATCTAATCGACACGGATGAGAATAAAGAATTGTTGAATCGTCTTGTGCAGTCAAGATTCCCGTCTTTCGAGATGGGTGATGTCCAAACGAAATCACTCGACGGGACAGAGTTCATCATGTCATTCAGCGGTGTCATTCAAGATATGTCTGATTTTTCACGACAGCCACAACAGACGAAGGAGTAGTGAAAATGGGGTATGAATATCATCTTTACAAGATGAAGAGAGTAGATGTAGAAACGTTGAGAGACATGCCATATGATGTGGCGGTTGAACGTTTTGGAGAAGAGACGTTCTTTTATGCAGGTCATCTCCCGATGGAGAACCTTCACTCGAATGGAGACCTCGATTCTGACGAACTTCTCGTCATTACAGAAGATGCCATCCCGCTTTTTGGGGATAAGTCTTTTGAGAACACAGAGGAATCAATGATTCTTGTGCTCACAAGGAAGAATGTTCAATCTTGGATTGAATGCTATCAGAAGAGGGTCATCAACTATTATGAGAAGTTAGTAGAAAAAGACCATGATGCAAGAGAGAAACACGTTCGTGGTGTCTTAGACGAATGGAAGTGGAAGGAATCGTTCACGTTGGAAGATACTCACATGAGTCATTCTGCTCTTTACGAATATGCGATTTTCCAACTGCTCTTCCATATGAAAACATTGAAAGAGGATGAATTCTTTATTTTCACGGGGCATTAATCCCATCTTGTGATAAAGAATATTCTCGAAACATAAGATAAATAGAATCTATTAAATGGTGCGACAATGTCGCTCACATCACAAGGAGGCATTTCATATGCAGACAAACGAACAACAAGTGATTGAACTTCAAGGTAAACATAACCAAGCAAAGGTGTTCACACACAACCTGGACGACGTGACAATCGGGCAGGTTCTAGGGATGCTGAACGAACCGTTCTCAGCAGGGAGCAAGATTCGAATCATGCCGGACACACATGCAGGGAAAGGCTCTGTCGTCGGAACGACGATGACCATTACGGACAAGGTCGTCCCAAACCTCGTCGGTGTCGATATCGGTTGTGGGATGCTTTGTACGAAGTTGGGCGTCAAGAAAGATGATGTCGATTTCGCACTTCTTGATGCAGTCATCAACAAGCATGTTCCAAGCGGTATGTCCGCACGTTCGTCGGCGCACCCATTCTCTAAGAAAATTGCGTTCGATAAAGTACGTGCTCCATTCAACCTAGACCGAGCGATGAAATCCGTCGGGACGTTAGGAGGCGGAAATCACTTCATCGAGTTGAATGAAGACTCGAATCAAAACCTATATCTTGTTATTCACTCTGGAAGCCGACACCTCGGCAAACAGGTTGCTGAACATTATCAAGGGATTGCATTCAAGCGTTTGTCTGAGCAGTCAGATGATACAAAGAATGTGCTTGAGAAGTTGAAATCGGAAGGACGCCACCAAGAGATTCAAGCTGTCATCACAAAGATGAAGGCTGAACGTCCTATCATCAACAAAGACCTTGCTTATGTGACAGGGAAAGATATGGATGACTATTTGAATGATTTGGACATCGCACAGAAATATGCCGCACTCAACCGAAAAGCAATGACAGCGGTCATTCTTGAAAACATGAAATGGGAGATGACGGAGCAGTTTGACACCATTCATAACTATATCGACCTGGACAATATGATTCTTCGTAAGGGTGCCATCTCCGCTCAAAAAGGAGAGATGGTCATCATTCCGATGAACATGCGTGACGGTTCGATTATCGCATTTGGGAAAGGGAATCCGGACTGGAACTACTCAGGTCCTCATGGGGCAGGTCGTATCATGTCCCGTTCAAAAGCGAAACAGATGGTGAAGCTTGAAGACTTCCAGGAGACGATGAAAGATGTGTGGTCAACATCCGTTGTCGCATCCACTTTGGATGAATCGCCATTCGCCTATAAGCCGATGCAAGAGATTATCGACAATATCCAAGACACAGTGGACATTCACGAAATCATCAAGCCACTCTACAACTTCAAAGCGAAAGGGTGAAGTGACATGTTTCAACATGTATCGACAGACCATATGGGACTCAAGTTTTATGAGTGTCAGGATAAGCGATTTGAGGTCATTGAACAGGCGAGTGATGGTCTGTTCTTCCTCTACCGCCACAACAATGAAACAGGTGAGTTTGATTGGACTGAAACCAAGCATACCTCGTTGGCTTCTTGTGAAGATGAGGTCAACAAGCTAATGAAAAACTGATGTAAGAAGCTCCTTTTGGGGCTTCTTATATTTTTAAAATCCTCCGTATAGGATAGGTGAGGATTATCACACATCAAGAGTGATTATGTTCACAGATGGATAAAAGGGGGATGAAGATGAAGATGAAATTGGATTATGGCTCAGGAAGTCAGCCAAAGGAAGGGTTCCTTTCATCAGACTTCTGCGGGGCGCCAAACTATGATTATTTCATACAAGACTATCGAGTCATCGGAGCAAAGGATGGTAGTTTTGACGTCATTCATTGTCGGAACGTGATTCACCATATACCAGAACAAGACCTTCCGATTCTATTCAAAGAATTTGATAGGCTCTTAAAACCAGGGGGGCGTCTCATCATTTCCGAACCGAGGAAAGAATTTCATAAAGAGAATTTGATACTTGATATCATTTGGTACCGATACCTGAAAAATGAACGCAAAATCTCGTTGCCGCTTCACTATGTGGATTGGCGAAAATATGCAAATTTTTTTTCTCAGGTGAATACAAAATACGAGTTCAATAATGAAATTGTAACGTATAAGAAAGTCAAAAAGACATCGACTCAAGAGTATACCATGTGGGATATGGTCTCAGATGCGGTTATAGGTTTACTGACGCATCAATAAGATGAGATATATCAATGTTTAAGGTGTATGAACTGTACAAAGTCTATCCGAACGGATAAAAAAGGGAGATGATTTTCATGGCAAAATCAAAATTTTATGCAGTACGAGTTGGGCACAAACCAGGTATCTATACGTCATGGGCAGAGTGTCAGAAACATATCAATGGATTCAGCGGGGCGCAGTATAAAAGTTTCCCTACACGAGAGGAAGCGGAGTCCTTCTTACAGGGTGAGGTCGTGGTCACATCCAAGGAGAAAAAGAAGGAGAATTATAAGAAAGTGGCAGATGAGGCTGAAACACGAGCAATCGAGCTTTCGAAAGAACCCGGGGTTATCTCGATTTACACGGATGGGAGTCGCAAGCAGAAGCCGAAAGAAGGAGGTCTTGTGTTTGGTTATGGCGTAGCCATTATCGAGAACGGGCAACTTTCAGACAGTTTCGGGAAAGCAGACGACAACGAAGTCTATGCCGTGTATGAGAATGTAGCCGGTGAACTGTTTGGTGCAGTGGAAGCTTTGCGTTTCGTAATGAACAAACGTCCAGGCACGAAGAAGGTTGTCATGTTTTACGATTATGAAGGAATCGGGAAATGGGCGACGAAAGAGTGGAAGGCGAAAAACATCATGACACAACGTTATGTGAAATTCGTGGATGATTTCCGTCAGAGCACAGGAGTAGAACTGGAATTTAATCATGTCAAAGGGCATGTTGGGAACTGCTTCAACGAGCATGTTGATAAAATCGCCGGTGAAGCCATTGACAAATTCTTGGCTCAACTCTCAAAAGGGGGAAAATAAGATGAACATTCTAAAAGAAAAGTTGAATTTGATGTTTGAAAAGAATCAACAACTGGTTGAGAGATATGCTTTGGAGCAGACCTACGACAACTTAAGTCGATTCTTGAAGTCGGAAATCATGGATTCGGGTAAGAAGTTCATGTCCCCCTACGAATATGCAAAACAATGTGGGGAAAGCGTGCCCAATGCGTTGACACTTTTCTTCTATTTGGCATCACAACAGGAAGGCGTATTGAAGATTCGCTATCGTTATACGTGTTCGCACGGAAATGACACCTTTATGTATGAAGATGAACTACAAGATTTCATGTGCGATGAAGATTGTGGATGTGATGAAGCATTTGACCTGAAAGAGATGATTGAAAGCGGTGCAATCGATGTCCCTGTATTCTTCGAACCGCATCCTGAAATCAAGTCTGAAGTCTTCAACACATGATAAGAATAATGGGAAAAAGAGCCGAAAATGGCTCTTTTTATTTTTGACAATAGTCAAAATATGTGATATACTTTATAGGTGAAACGCACTATGAGTCCGTAGATTCCCTCATGAGAGCGGAAGGAGGTATAAATATGAAGTATGTACTGACCATACAGGATGATGAAACGCTAGAACGATTAGAGAAAATGAATATCGTCACATATATAACCAACTTGTCAGTAGACCGCATCGTATTTGTCCGGACAGATATGACGGAAGATGAGTTGTTAGCCATCAAGGGTGTGAAGACATGTCGGGCTTCAAGAGTGGGTAAATTATCTGTTTAGAAAGGGTGAAATCATGAAAGAGTTAATATCTGCTCCCAAAAAGGAAGAACTCACATCGAGAGGATTCAATAAAAACCTTCAAATCGATGTCCAACAAACGAAAGAATCATTGCTGAAACATGGGTTTACCAATCGAGTTCCTGGAAGTTTATACTTCATGCGAATGATTGATGATAATATCTCTTTCAATTTGATTGTCGATGCAAAAACACTGACCATTCGTGACATTGACGTGTTGGATGAGCGCTTTCTTCAAACATTTGACTATCAAGAGCGAATCTTGAATGGGGTTCGGGATAAACACACCCTCTATGTATTCCATGAGGTGAACAAGTTGCTCCAAGCCTTGCAAGACAAAGGTATCTTGACGGGGTTCGAAAAGGGGATGTATGTCTGACAAAGGGTTGGCGTTAGTCTTTTAAACGGATTAGAGAGGGGAGTGGAAGGTTTGGAAGCAAAGACAATGTTGGGTGATTTCCGATGTTTGAAAACTCCGCAAGGAAACATCGAGGTAGACCGATGTGTATATATCAACAATCTCGGCGTATTCTTTTTTAACGGAGATTTCGATGATGACCATTTGGTCTACGAGGCGATTGGGTACGAGAATCCCGTCCTCGTCGGCGAGGAACACTATTTCGTGAGAGACGGACGCTCAAAGAATCGACATGAAGACCTCTATGTGAAAAAAGATGCCGTAATCCGGGCTCCTTTACGAAAATCGTCAGTTGCGGTCGGAGATTCGTGTATCAAATCGAATGATTTGAAAAAGATTGTGGGGATTAGTCTCTCCCAAGGCATCATAGATGGTCAACTCAAGGAAACCCCTTCTGATTGTCAACTAGAATTGCTACAATTACAGGTAGAGCGAACCAAAGTGATTGGCATCACCTATGGCGACCATCTTCTTATTAGTTCAGAAGACTGTCCTTCCGAATGGTTGAAGAGTAGCGAGGTGTATTCTCATAAAGAAGCAATTGACGAGCTGATGTCATCAGTGAAAGAGATGTCACACGAACTGTCAGAGCTCGTCGCAAGAAAAAGTCTCAAATCTGCGAGGTCATGAGTAAGTTCTGAGAAGTTGAAAAGGGAGAGAAACCATATGGATTTAACAATCATTCAATCAGGAGCAAGAGAGTATCAAATCCGCTCATTGTTCAAGGAAGATACGTGGAAAAAGTTCTTCCGACGTTTCCCTGAAATCAGCGAGGTCTCCTTCCTTGGGAACTATGGTACATGGAAAGAGACAATGCCAGGTGTCGAGCGTGGAGACCTTTTGGAGATGTATCTGAAAGTAGATGACCAATTCTTGAAGGAATCTAAGGACGAGGATTGGGTCGAAGTGATTGAAAAAATCTTTACATTTTTCTTAAAGCATCGAACGGAGCCTATCCGTATCGAGGTAAAGATAGAAACGAATTACCTTGATGATTTCTCGGGATGGGTGAAGCGGGAAGATATGGTTTCCCCGACTCATTTCTGGCATAACCGTGGGATACAGGGTTTCTCATCACGGGTTCGGATTTTGAATGGCGATGAATGAGTAGACAAGCGACAGGGCGATGATATCCTGTCGCTCTTTTAATACCCGACGAATAATCCGTGTTGCAACGAACTAACATAAATTGTACTGAAAATAAGGCGTCGCTACCTAATAGGGTTGAAGAGCGAACATCATCAGGATGGAGGACAATATATGTCAAATGTCGAGAAGATAGTGCAAGACCACAAATCGAAGTCGATACAACTCAAAAAGGCAAAACGTAAGGTCAAACAGATGCAGAATGAAAGCGTGTCGGTTCAAAAGCTATACCGAGCGCTTCGTGCGACGGAATCAAGGGAAATCAATCACTTGAATTATCAAAGCTTCAACTATTTCGATGACGAAGGCTATATGAAAGCCGTTGCTCAACGAGAAGCTCGAATTGAACTGTTGAAACAATTGATTCGTAGTACGGGGTGCAATATCTAGCTCTACCAAAAAAAGCCCGAATAAAGGGCTTTTTCTTCACCATATATTTCAAAAACAATCATTGAGAAAAGGAGAGGTCAAGATATGAAAATAGCACAGCTTCAGGAAGAAGTGGAGAAACTCTCCGAAGCACTGGAATGTGTCTTGCCATTGGTGGAGCATAAGGCGTATGAATTGGCGTCAGAGTACCATAGTGGTCAAGTAGATAAATTTGGCGTTCCGTATCTTCACCATGTCGTGTCGGTCGCAAAATCTGTCAAATCAGTCGAGGACAAGGTCGTCGCATTGTTGCACGATATCCTGGAAGATACAACGTGCACACGAGAACAGCTCATCGAGAGCGGTATCCCACCATATCTAGTCGAGTCCATTGAAGCCCTTACCCGCAAAGATGGAGAGAGTTATAAGGAATTTATACTTCGGGTGTCGCTAGACGAGCGGGCAACAAGGGTAAAGCTTGCCGACCTAAAGGACAATCTAGATGAAGATGACGCAAGATACGTAAAAGCTTGTATGTATCTCAATGGAGAGATGCCGAAATCGAAGGTGACAGATTCTTTGAAACAACGTTATCGAGAAGCGATTCGATTGTTGAGTGAGAAACAATCTCTACAGGAGGTGGAATGATGGAGAAGACTTGGAAAAAAGGGAATCTGAGTATCACATACAGTAATCCTCAAATCACATTTCTAGAGAACGTCATCAAAGATGAAGAAGTGACCATGGATGATGTCTTTTATTTTTATTACAATGTCACAGTAAAAAATAAGGAAAAGGTACTCTTCAAGACGTTCGTCGGGACGGCACCGCTCGTTCATCAACTGATAGATGAAATCGACAAGCTCATGTCGAAAGATATGAAGGATGCGCCAATCATTGACCATATCTTTTCAGAACCGGATGACGTCTTTGACCAGTTGTTCGAGCAGGTGAAGCGTTACTGCCGGATTGATATCGACGCTCAAGTGAAGAATGATTACTTCTATCGTCTCGAAAAGTTCTTCACGACAACTAAATCTGAATCAGCAGATGAGAAAAAGTATGAAGAAGAGACGGCATATACGTTGACCATCGGCAATATGTCTGGGAACACGAGTCATTATGATGATGAGACACCGGAATTCGGGGGCGTCGTTGAAATTCGGGGATTGAAAGACGTTGATTTGATGGAATTACGAGACATGGCAAATCTATTCTGTCGAGAGGCGATTGCAAATCATCTCAGAGAGGATGATGCGTGGGAGCCACGTCATCTATCCGATGAAGAATTGACGTCCTATAATGCCGCACTCGACAACTTATCCATTCCGACAGGTATCAATCCATTCGGACAAAGTGGAGGAAGAGGGGCGGGATTTTATGTGATGAAACTCGGAGATAGTCTGAAGACCATCTCTGATTATGAACGGGAGCATTTTAAAAAAAGAAAATCATTCGTAAAAAAAAGACCACTCGATTGAGGGTGGTCTTTTTTGGTAGAACATGGTTCGACAATAAAATCGACATGTTTCACTTCTCCGGACATAGGATAATGAAAATCGAAAAACGAAAGGGGAGATGTTTGATGTATTACCATGTCTCTATGGATACATCTCGCATCGTAGAAGAATTCACCCCTCGTATTCCGAATGAACAAAGTCGTATAGCAGGTGAAGACAGAAATATAGCACGTATTTGTGTCGCCAGAAGTATTGAAGATTGTTTGACCGGATTCCCAGAAGGAGGATATCAACTTCAAGGGAGTCTTCCCGTTCTGATACGGGTCTATGAGTTTGATGCGGAGACGATTGCACCGGAGAATGTGGTGAGAGCTCCTGAATTATTTTTAAAGCAATTGGTGCCGGACGCTTGGGTGACAGGAGAGAATTGGGTCTTGAATCAGTCCATAAAGCCGTCAAGGTCATATTTGATAGAAATCAAGGAAGTCGTCATAGTGGATGCTCCCTACATCACCATCGAGATGTTAGAGGATGCATTGGAAGAGGGGGAAAGCATTGGGGAACTAATGCTCAACCTTGACAAAAGGAGTTCAGCAACGGTAGCGAGAGTAGAAAGCCTACGATACAAGAGATTACCTAGCTAAGCCGCCCACGGGCGGCTTTTATATGTTTCACTTTCCAACGACATTGAAGAATGAGTTTCACCATTTATACATAGAATAAGAGACTAACCATTGTTGGTATAGTCTTACTATTTACTTTAGAGGAGGAATCGTATGATGCAACATGTTAAAGGATTAGAAGCTGTGGTCAAGGAAATCAATGAAAACTTTGAGGTTGCGGATTGGTATGAATTCGGGAAGCTCGATGTCCAGTACATGTCTCAAAATGCATTGTTTCTTGCAGGATTAAAATATGGAAACTATGAAGTGGACTTTACGGTCAATGGGGATTGCCGCTTTGAGCATGATGGCGAAACCTATCAGACGGATAAAGATTTGACGGAAAAAGTCGAGAACTTGATGCGTATTGGAAAGATTGAATACATCAACAACAACTGGTTCGAGCTTTTCTTTAATGGAGGCGAGAGCTATGAAGTATGCGATGAGTTCTATGGATTACCATCCGTACTGCATATGAAACAGTATTTAGTGAGTCATATCGCACAGCAGATGCGCGATTCAGGCGACCTACAGAACGCATCAGAGTTGGAGGGGTTCCGCTTCATCGGTGGCAGGTTGAAGCCTACTTTCCACGGAAATTTGAATCAAGGTTTTGATGTTGTCAAAAAAGCATTGAAAAAAGCAAATTTGGAGTCTGAGGTCGTGTTTATCGAGAAAGAAATTCTTGAAGGCAATATGATTGGTTACTTTGTGGGTGCCATGTATTACTCAAAGAACGATGAAGCGATTGCATTGATTGAAGATTCATTCGTTGGTTGGTTATGCGACTAAACGTTGTCGTGAAAAGAGAGGTGACACTCTCTTTTTTATTTTTCCATGTGATGCATACCATATAAAAAGGACAAGCTATGGTGTGTCAGAAGACACTCATTTCACTAAGGAGGAATTAATCATGCATTTGATTGAACAGCTACAATGTCGAACAGAAAATACGTATAAGCCTTTTGAATATACGGCACTTCATCTTGGTATGCATGACGAATGTATCGCCAATCTGGAGTACGGAAAATTCGCCATCTATTGGGACGTCTATTTGGATGGGCAAATCACATCGATACACAATCCTACGAATATGGAGCATGTAGATATTTTAAAGGATAAAGAACTAGTCAAACTGATTCGAGAGACTGAAAAAAACGGTCAGGAGCTAGGCGGAATCTATAACTGGGTTCAGAAGCCGATGATATCTCCTGTATTCTGCAACAATGAAGGTGATTACTCTTCTTCATCTCAACATTGGAGACCGGACTATCTACGCTCAGCATTTTGGTGCAAGATACAATCTATCAAGATGATGAAAGATGCATTTGCAACATTGCCACTTTATCAGAAGGACAGACTCACAGAAGATGACCTTCGATTCATCGAAGCGTTGAAGTGTATCCATGGTGTATCTATCTTGCTGAACGACGAGGTGATGTCGAATGATTCGAACAAAGAAGCATTCAAAGAAGAACTGGCTCGAAAAGTTTTTTTAAAAGACGGCATCTTCGACTCATTGAAATATATCGATTGTGAGATTTCGGACGGGGTGTGCAATGTGATATGGGAGGCGACGACTGAGAGTACATCCAACAAGGTAGAAGAATGGATTCTCTCAGATTACAAGCGAGCCGGTGATACGTTTTGAATAAGTATCCTGTACACTTTTCGGAGAGATACGAGACTGGAAAATATGCAATTGAGTATATGACCTGTGTGGATGACAAGGCTTTGGCTGAGTTGAACGTCGGAGAGACAAAGATAAAACTCATCGCAAGGGGGAAAGGTGAAATCAAGTATAGGGGACGCCTGTATTCGAATGAGGAAGAGTTGACTGACGATATGAGAAGACATATCGCAGACGGTTCAGATGATGTGGAAATCATTCGTCTCACCAAGTTCTATTTTGTTTATCAGGGCATGGAACAGCGAAACAACTTGATATACTACTTTTCAGACCTGCTCCCCCCAAAGGAGAAAATGGAGAGTGTACTCGTGATGTTGATGCGTAGTTGGGTGAGCACGCTCATGTCGGAGGGGCTTACTGGAGAGAAGGAACTCGAATTCATGGAAGCTCCTTGTCGGTATTGCATCGTTAGAGGCATGAATGCTCGTTTAGAGCCTGACCTAGTGGTGGAACATCTTCTATTGAAATTTGTGGAGAACGAGGAAACATTCATGTTTACGGACGATTTCTTCATCGGTTCGGAAGAAGACATTCATGGAGTCCGATGGCTGACGATTGCTTTCACAAGTTCAAACAGCAATGTTCAAAATATAGTTCGAAGAGCAACAATTGAATATGGAAAGGAAATGATTTAGAGGAGAGGAGGTTCGCTCCTCTTTTTATTTTGACTATATTCAAAATTAGTGAGATACTAAAAGAAAAAAGAGGTGGTACGGATGGTATTTGAGGTGTCAAAAGATGTTCATCCTTTGATTGATAAGTTGGGGGCGGAGCTATACCTTCAACAATGGGTGTCAGAACGGACGGAACTTTTTGAGGATGTGTCGAGTATCGAACTATCTTTCAATGAAAATCCTAGCAAGATGAAGCTTGTAGTGGAAGGGGAACGTGCTGAAGAGATTGGAACGGAACTCCTATCGATTCTGCCAGTTTCCATTCTATTGCCGTTCTAAATGGGAGAGCTATATGAGAAACAAGAAAAGACGGTATAAGCACCGTCTTTTTTTTTATTTACGCATCTCTTTTAGCACGGGGTAGGTTCGTCTCATCGAATATTTATCATGAATCCCTAGTTGCTTGGAGAGTTCATCCTCTACTCCACCTTTGGACACGGATTCCTTCACAAATGTATTTCGAAGCAATTGAGGAGTCAATGGCGTTTTTAGGTGGAGGAAGCCCTCGTAGCGTTGAAAGATGTAATGGATAGTCCGGCGGTTCAGTCGCTTATTCCGCATCGACACGAACAATGCGTCGTGGTGCCACCCCATCAAAATCTTCCGCTCACCACGTAATTCAAGATAACGTCTGATGATGACGTCAGGAATCGATTGGAGTGACAGATAAATAGGGTCTTCATCTTCCCTAAGGATGCGTACTTGTCTGTTTTCCATCGAGATGTCTTTGAGGTTTAACGCCAAGAGTTCCCCTGTCTTTATACCATTCTTTATAAAGAGAAGAGCCATAAATTGATTTCGAACCTTCTGAAATTCATCTTCACTGTGTACTTCCATCGAATCAAGGAGAGCACTTTGAAGGGATTTGCTTAGAAACGGCAATTCTTTATCTGGTGTCTTCCCAATCTCGATGCCGTAAGTGATATCCGTCTTTATTAACTTCTTCTCGATGAAAAGGAATCGGGAAAAAGAACGGATGGAAGAAAGCTTTCGACGCTGACTCTTCTCGGAGTTTTTGAATCGTTGATGGACTTCTTTCCCATTTAGCCGTTGGTATACCTTTTCGTGCTCAGAAAGAAAAGAAAATAAGAAATCTTCTACATCTTGAGAGGACAATTCTTCAAAGACAATGGATGAATCGCCTGTTTCTTTACGTTTCTCTTCTAAATAGTCAACGAACAAGCCAATGTCCTTAATATATTCCAGGACAGTTTGCGGCTTTTTGGTTTCGGACAACCAGAATGCATATTCGCTGATGACAGGTGGCAGTGATTGAAGCCGAGTACGAGTGCGATGGGTGACGGTCAGACGTTCCACTTTTTCCATGCTGTTCACCATCCTTTGCTCAATTATACCAAATAGTTTGTTTTTTCAGAAGTCTTTTGTCAAATTAAATTGACAAATCAACCGTATTGGCACATAATAGAATTATCAAGAAGGGGCAATGCCAACTCGATGACAACTTAGAGGAACTTCACCAAGACGAAGCGGCAAACCTTTCTTGAATGACCCCGAAATAATATGACGTGATTCGATATAAACAATAGTAGATGAAAGGTGTGAGTGATGATGGAGATGTTAATAGTCGGAGGTGTCGTCGTTGCCGTGATTCTAGGGCTCGTGAAGAACGTTTTTGGATTTGTGATAGATAAACTTACCCCTCTTGCAATTCTTGGTGCTGTCTTTCTCATATTTGGTTTCTTGTATGGGGGAGCAGATATGATTTTCAATCCGACAGAGTCGGAGTGGACATCCTTGATAGATGTCTTGTTCGGGGATGGTTCAGGTGAGCGGGTCGTCGATGGATTCTTGCAAATCGTGAGAGGTTCTTACGAGATTATAGTCCGGGATTAAGG
This sequence comes from Exiguobacterium sp. s163, assembly GCF_018617135.1. Classification (GTDB taxonomy): domain Bacteria; phylum Bacillota; class Bacilli; order Exiguobacteriales; family Exiguobacteriaceae; genus Exiguobacterium; species Exiguobacterium profundum. Next base: position 86,209 of record NZ_JACSJN010000003.1, on the reverse strand, counting down.
GGGAGCTTTCGCTCCTCTTATTTTTTTCGTTTTTTTTCAAAAACATTATATTTTTATTTGACTATAGTCAAAATAGATACTATACTAAGGTTAGAAAGTTCCTCCTGGTTAATCGAGGGACGACAAAATCATATCAAGCACGGTTGGTGAAAGATATGACTTTGGTCAAAATACGGATGTTTGATATCTCCCCGATAACACGTCCATGAAACCTGCTATACCCGCTCCATTTAAAAAGGAGCCTAAGAAGCGGCTGGTCCCCGCTTCTTTCTTTTATACAACAACGTCGATAAGATAAAGGGGTTTGAACAGATATGCGAAAAAAGAATGGTCAAAAAGATACGAATAAGAATGGAAAAAAAACAGGGAAGTTGAAGGGGCTAATCGGTCGCTTCAAGAAAAAGAAGCCTACAGGCGTCAGAGGCAAAAGTAAAAAGTCATCAAAGGGACGTTGGATTCAAATCATTGGGTTCATGTTGCCGGTGTTGCTTATTTTCGGGAACGAACTCTATAAAATGGAGAACAAGCCGGATGAGATTACCTATAACGAGTTTATGGCTCAAGTAAAGGAAGAAAAGGTTGAAAAGGCAAGCATCAATAAAGGGAAGGGTATTGTCGTCTACAAAACCACAAAGGGTGATTATCACGAGACGACCTATCCTGATTACGATACATTCACAAAAGAAATGTTGGAACAAGGTGTAGATGTTTCATTCAAACATTCGTTGACCATGTCAACCTTCATGACGATTGCATTCCCATTTATCTTCATTCTCGCTATCTATCTACAAATGCGTGGTATGAAAGGGAAGAATACGGCGAAAAAAGTAGGAGATGATATTGAAACACCGGATGTGACGTTCGAGGACGTGGCGGGATATGCAGAAGTGAAAGATTCTGTTCGAAATCTAGTCTCATTCTTGAAAGAACCGGACAAATACCTTGATAGTGGTGCACGTATGCCGAAAGGGATGATTCTTTATGGAGACCCTGGGACAGGTAAGACGTTGATGGCTAAAGCCATTGCAGGAGAAGCGGGAGTACCTTTCTATTCGACAAATGGTAGTGACTTCATTGAGTTGTACGTTGGGATGGGGGCACGCCGTATCCGAAAAGCTTTCGAGGAAGCACGAGACAACGCTCCATGTATCTTGTTTATCGATGAAATCGATGCCATCGGAGGAAAGCGAAATAACTCACGTACAGATTCGGAAGATACGAAGGCGCTGAACGCTTTGCTTTCACAGATGGATGGGTTTGACGAGGAAGATGGAGTCTTGGTCATCGCCACGACAAACCGACTTGATGTTCTAGACCCTGCGTTGATTCGTCCAGGACGTTTCGATATGCATGTGAAGGTTCCGGTTCCTCAGACACCAGAGGAGCGATTAGAAATCATCCATGTCCATACTAAAAACAAAACCTTCGCTGAAGATGTTGATTTCAAGGCGTTGTCAAAACAATGGATTGGATTCAGTGGGGCAGATATCGAGAGTATCATCAACTCTGCAACCATCATCGCTGTTGACAATGGAAAAGACAAGGTCGATATGGCTTCGTTGAACGAAGCGTTTGACCGGAAAGTCTTGAAGGGGCATTTCAAGAAGGATGCACAAAAGAATCGTAGTAAGGATGTCTTGAATCTGGTTGCTTATCACGAGGCAGGACATGCAGTCCTTGGGAAATTGCTTGAGACAGGAAATTCCGTTAGTCGAGTAACAATTCTCCCTTCCACGACGGGAGCGGGTGGGGTCACATTCTTCTCTCCGAACAAGATGGGTCTTCATACGATTCAAGAGTTGGAGAACGAAGTCAAGGTATTATACGCAGGACGGGTAGCCGAACTCTTGCTATATGGAGACCAAAAACGTGTGACGACTGGTGCAAGTGCGGACATCGAACAGGCAACGGCTAAGATTAAACAAATGATTTCAGCTTACGGTATGACGCAAGGGGTAGGGATGGTCAACCTAGAGGAGTTAGGAGTGGATAAGGATATCCTTATGAAAGAGGCACTTCTATTGTCTACCCGATTATACCGAGAAACAGAGCATTTGATGAGAGGTCACTGGAATACAGTTGTCTGCGTTGCAGAGGCATTACTGGAACGTGAGACAATTTCAGAAGACGAACTGGATGAGTTGATGAAAGCTTCTAAAGCTTCCTCAAATGATTTAGAGCTACCGGATGAGCTGTCTCGTGAATTGGTAGATTTAGGGGCAATTTCCTAAGTAATGAGACTAAGGCGAAGGGTGTGCAGGATTCTTGCACACCTTTTTCTTTCTTGTGGTGGGATTCGAGCGGCGATAGTAGTTTAAACTCTAAACAATTTATTAAAGCAACATTATTGACGAGGACAGAATAGTCATTAAAATTGTATGGGATTGATAAAGGGTGAGTTTTGAAGGCGGTATGAGCTATGAATCATTATCCGCTCCATGCATAACATAAGGCATCAACTATAAACGAGGTGAGCAATCATGAACGACCAACTTCATGTGGTCTCCAACTCAATTATGGATGCTTTGTTTCATGCTCATCGAGTGGAGCATCATGAAACCATCCAACACACGCTACGTTGTGTTCAATTGATTGGAGACTTCGGCTCTTATTTAGAGTTAAACGATGAGGACATCGATATTTTAAAGCAAGGGGCGCTGTTTCACGATATCGGTAAGTTTTACGTGCCTGCAGATACGCTATATGCGGAAAGACCATTGACTGATGATGAGTTCACATTGGTGAAGAGACATCCTGTGTTGGGAAATCTGGAGGGAATCAACCCTATCGTCCGTGCGATGAAAGAACAGCACCATGAACATCTGGACGGGAGTGGTTATCCAAGCCGGTTGTTGGGACATCAAATCCATCCCTTTGCCCAAATTTTGACGATTGTCGATGTGTACGACGCACTACAGAGCGTAAGAAGCTACAAAGTTGCTTGGACAGAAGAAGAGATTTTTGAAGAGATGTCTCGCTACCGAGGTCTTCGTTACAACAGCATTTATCTAGACAGTTTCTTTGATTTTATCGAGGAGAAAAAACGAAAGAGACCTTAAATGGTCTCTTTTTTGATGTGGAAATCCGAAAGCGTCATGAAGTGGGTCTCTATCCAACCAGGTGAAGACGTCGATTCTTGAACGTTATGTATTCTAGTGGAGATGGGGGAGGTTGTCTCGATGTGCCGTAAGACCTTCGTTCGATATCCGCCTGTTCGACAATGAAGCGATTCATCGATTTCTTCATAAATAATCAACGTAATGTCCGTGTCCCTTGATTCTTGAATGAAATACTGTTCCCATTCCATGGCGGAAATCAAATAATAGAACAACTCACATTCAACATTCTGAAGGGAGTATGCTTGTCCCGAAAGCGTTCGAATCTTCATTTCATAGAAACCTCGAAGGGCATCGTGCCATTCGCTTTCAAGTCTACTGGGAATCGTGAAGTGCGGTGGCTTCATATCTATTCCCTCATGAACAAATCCCACGGGCTCTCCGTCGAAATATATGGTGGCTGATAAGAGGCGCTCTCCAATATTCTTTGAACACATGGACAACTCTCTGAACTCGAACCCATAAACACTGGGCACGGATACTCCCCCTTTTTCCTATTTCCAATTTTTCTAGTATCAGTATAATTGTTTTAACTCCCTCACGTAAATAATAAGATAATATTGTTCAAAAAAGGAAATAAGGGAGGGAGAGGATTTGACATTAACATTCATCGGGGTCGTATCGATTGCTTTCATCTTCGGGGTGATGCTATATGGCGCCTTGAAACCGCTCAAAGTGTTCAAGTACCGATTGTTCTACAGTGTCGTATTTGGCTTTCTTTTTGTGAACCCTATCGGGGGATTGGTAGAAAAGTGGGGGGAACAGAATCAGTATCGGCTTGAAGAGGAGGTCAAGAAAGTCTTCATTCAGCAAAAAGATGAGGACTTGATTTCAAGAATCATAAGTGAAGACAAGGGAGTGCGTATCTCCTATTCGACAAATGACGAAGACATCTTCGTGAAAAACAACAATATGCGTGAGATTGATATGGTTGGAAAGGAAACGACATCATATCTATCGATTTACAAGCGATACAATCCCACTAAGTACCCGTATCTCGTCCCGTTCATAAAGAATGATGAGTATTATGTGTTTTATCGAAGTAAGTCATAAGTGAAACGAATATTTTAGAGAATCATGACTATCATAGATGAGACGAATAAAAACAGGAAAGCATTGCTTTTGATAGAAGGAGTAGATTGACATGAGTGAATTGGCTAAATTAGTGATTGCGAAAGGTCTTGCAGAGCGTAAGACGAAATAACGAACAAGACCCCATAAAGGGTCTTTTTTTATGGACAAATTCACATTCGACAAGAAGTCGGGTATCCTTAAAGAAAGAAAATATGGAAAGGGAGTGTTCTGATGTCAACAGGAAGCCCAGAACCTTATATATTGAACATCAATGGGGCTCGGTTGGATATTCGTCCCTATTTCTTTGTGGCGTTGTCTAGTGATGTGCGGAGCCGAAAGTACATTCAGGATAAATACAACAAGCATAAATGGACGTATTTCTCTCGTTATCAAAAGAGTGTCTATAAAGACCACCCACTACTTAACTGCTATCCTTATGAGGTAGAGAAATCCATACGCATGGTGATTGGAATATTTGAAGAGAGTGAAGAAACCGGTAAAGATGATGTGTTGATGTCTATCATCAAGTTCGCCTTCAATGACCTCTATCGTTTCATCGAGAGAAATAAAGGATTTGACGAGGAGACCTATAAGAATCGATACAGAAACCGCACGAAGGCAGATATGATGAATGCGCATATCTATATCCACTCCATGTATGTCGCCATGTTCATTTGTTTTAAAAAGAAGGCAAATATGGGGATTGATATGGATACAGCGTTAGCGATGATAGGGATGAACGATACACCGAACACGCCGGATGAACGAGTGCGAATGTGGAACGAAAACGAAAATTTCGTTCAAGAAAAGGTCGAAATCCTAAAGGAACAACATTATCTTGATTCATTTAAACCAGGAACATCTATTTGGGAAATGTACGCTCAAGAACGAAAAACAGTCGAAGAAGCTCTAAGTAAGAACCCGGATGCGACCAGTGACTTTTCCGAGCAGGTCAAATTACGGGTGCACAATATGATTTTCTATGGAGACGTGCTTGAAGCCGTAGGGATTGACCCGATTGAGCTTCAGATGAAACCTGTGAGCGAAGTAGAGATGCGGAATGTTCTTGTCGAATTCACCCGAATGGTGGATGAATACCCGGACTGTGGTCTCAACTTCAATCAGGCATTTCCGGCTATCTACTATATTAGGCAATTGGCTCAAATGTACAATCACTTGAAGTATGAGTTACTGGATACTTCAGAGGAAGAAAAGTTTGTTGTAGTCCTGGACAAACAGCGAGCGATACAGCACAAAGAGTCTGAGTTGAAACGTTTAGAAGAGAAACTTCATAAACGAGAAGAGTTGTTAAAACAGAAGTTGATTGCCGCAGAAGAACAGGTCAAAGAATTGACCCGTCAGAACAAGGTGCTCGAAGCTCAACTCAGTGAACTGAAACCTCTTCAAAAAGAGGTCGCCGGTATTCGAACGATGCTGTATCAGAATGAGCAGACATCTAGATACAAAGAGGTGCCGATTGTAGAAAAACGTGAACAAATTCGGGACGACCGTGTCGTGTTCTTTGGGGGACACCCGAACTGGATACAAAAAATGAAGGAAGAGTTCCCGAACTCCCGCTTCATCGATGTGGATGATATAAACCGAAAACTCTCATTCATCGCAAGCTTTGATATTGTCTGTATCAATGCGGACTATTTCAATCATGGTTTCTATGAGAAATTGATGAGAGAAGTCGCCAAGCATTCCATCAAACTGGTTTACCTACAAGGCTCGACCAATCCGGAAAGGGTCGTTGAGACAATATATGAACGAATCAAAGAATAGGATTTCCTATTCTTTTTTTTTGCCTAATAATTTGACAATAGTCAAAAACGTGGTATGATTAAAATACAAATTTGTCTGAAGTTTCAGTATACACAAATGGAGGCGATTGCATTGAATTGGTATATAGAATTGTTAATTTCTTTAGCGTTGTGGTTGGCGTTATTTCCGCTAATCGAACGGGTCATCAAATCGCATGGGAAGAAGGAGGTCTTGACGAAGGATGGATACGCCATCACATTGGATGAATACTTCAAAAAACTAGCAATCGGACGAAGCGATGTTCGTGACAATTTATTCACTAGTGAATTTGCACTCACCTTCCTACTCATTCCTGTTTTTCTATTAGGGTATGCCGTCGTGGTGTTACTCGACGGTCTCTTTAATATTGGGTATCTCAGCACTCTGTATTCGTTCGGGGTGATGCTATGGGTATATGTAACAGACTATAAGCAGGTAAAGAAAAATATAGAAAGAGAGACTCGTAAGGTGTCCAATATCCGCTTGACGGTATGCACGGACAATGGAAGTCCTATCAAGTATATACCGAGTCCCTTAGATTACGAATATGCTCTTTCAGAACTAGATACCGCTCAGCACAAGTTGAAGAAACTGCATGACAAGCTTGAAATGAGTGAGCTTCGCCTTCAAAAGGAATATGATTTGGGTGATTTAGATAGTGCCCAGAAAGAGAAACAGAAAATTAAGTTCTTAAAGGAGCAAATTATCAGCAGAACCCATGACGTCATTATGGCGAATAAAGAAGTCGAATTGGAATTATCCGATGAGATGCCGGAACGTTTCGCACATATCTTGTCTAGAAAACAGAATGGTGAGCAACTTATTCCAAAAACCGTCGTGCCTCATCACATCCGTGTCTTGCAGAACATCGCCGAAGACACGACGTTACCGCAAGAGATGCGAGAAGAAGCGAAAGAGACACTCGATAATGTGATGAGCGAGGATTTGAAGCGCCAGGAGGACGAGCGCTTGAACGATGTGCGTGTCGAGTTGGAGCTTGCCAAGAAACTGATTAAATAAATCATGAGTGGAAAGGGAGAGGTTATATGCTAGGACTATTAGGGGAGACGTTGGATGAATACTTTTATGGCGTAGTTTTCGGGGGACTATTCATATCTTACTGTGCCTTCTTTGTATTTCTCATCCCTACTTATGTAAAAAAATATGTGACAGAACAAGGTTTTTCTCTCAATTATGTTGAAGTCTCGGCACTCTCGGATGTAGGAGGTGAGGTTCATGAAGAAGTAGCCGCATTCTTGATGATTCCTCTACTTCCATTCATCTTCTCTTCGGTTGTGGGGCTATCGGTGCAAGAATCGATGGGGATTGAGAATTTTTCGGTTTGTATGCATTTCTTTTCAAATTTAATTACCATCATTATCGTTTATTTGGTGAGCAATGGTCACCGAAATTGGGTTGAACAACAAGCCAAAGAAATCACACTTATCACACCCGAGGATTATCAACATTTCGGTCGATTCATAAAAGTAAAAAGAATCAAGACGATAGACATTCGCATTGATTTATACGAAAAAGCTTCAAGTCGATTTCTCAAAAAGAAGCAAAAAGTCGAAAAAGTCAAGAATATCCTTATGGACATGGATATCGAAAAAGACTGTGAGAAAATTGAAGAATTGACCAAAAAGCTAGTGAAGGCTGAGAAAAAACTTTTAGAGTCGGAGAAATCTTTAAAATTCTACCGACGCAAGTTGAAATCATCATTCACCGACAAGATGCCAGAGGAATTGGCACACATCTTCAAGCGAAGCAATAAGTGTACTTGCAGAGTATGTGCTTAATAAGAATAAAGAAATATGATGTTGAAGGGGGAAAATAAATGCTTGAATGGGTGCCGAATACGATAATGAATGAGGTTGCCATAAAGGTTGCCATTTGTGGGTTTCTCATGACTCTAATGAATACCGTAGTCATGTACTCGATGACGTACTCACTGAAAAAATATCGGACATGGCAGGGATTCGAATTGTCCTACGATGACGTGAAGCGATTTACAAATGCCAATACGTCTAGATTGGATTTGTTGCAACCGTTTTTTGCTTTAACAGTGCATAGCATTCTACTCCCATCCGCCGTCGTGTTGTACACCGTATTCATGCAATTCGATAGTGTTCCTCTCACCGTTATCATAGTTGGATTTATCCATCTTCTGATTGTAAACGGTACATGTAGGGAGACCCGAGATTACCAAAAAAATATTGAAGAGATGGCAGAAGTTTTGACTTTCGTCACACCGAAGGAATATCAAGTCTTCGGGCGCTTCGTGAAGCCGGATAGCGTCTTGTATTTGAAAGAAAAATTGAAAGAAGTTCAGGATGCTCATTTGTTATATCGTGAATATCAAACGAAGCTTCAAGGACCAAATCGGTCAAGGCTCATGCTTCAAGAGCTTTATGAGGTTGAAAGCAAATTTCAAAAGGTGGAGCAAGCGTTCATTGAAGCTCAAAATGAATTGCGAAATTCCCTGACGGACAGCATACCAAGTTTGACCGCTTCGATTCTCAAGCAAAAAGTGTGTAAGGAATGTTTCGACGCTTCTAGCCAAGACGACACGCTAACGATGGATGGAGAAGTAGAAACTCCACCCCCGCCGCACTTTGTGACGGTTCTTACGCAAATTCATGAGAATGAGGACGTGCCGGCAGAACTGCGAGAAGAAGCTGAGGCATATCTTGATGCTTGGAAAAAGTCATTAGATGAGAAAGAACGACAACGATTCATAAATGACGTCAAAACAGACCTTTCTGTTGCAAGACAGGAGTTAAACCAAAAAGGCATATCACTTTAATGAATGATGCGCCTGTTGTTATCTTGGCAATCCTATCGCATAGGATAGAGTATCACATGAATCAGGGATTCCGTGAATAATGATGAAAAAGGGGCGGTCTTATGTTGGACACATGGTTGCACGAGAAGACAGCAATTACTGGATTGAGCGCAGATGAATTTGAGAAGAAGGTGCGATTGCTTTCGGATGAGCAAGAATATGGTCACGAGTGCAAAATCGAATTCAATGCAGACACAGGGGCGTATGGCATCGAGTTGCCATACCGAGACAGTGCGAACTATCGGATTGATACTGCCCTGTTCCTCGACATAGAAGGAACGGTTTGGGTTGCGGAGCCAGAATGGAACGAAGACGAAGATGAAGAACAAGTCTATTTCTGGCAGTCTATCTACGCCGCATTCGATACGGAGATGCCTGTCAGTCCGTCTGAAGGCTGATGTTGTGAGAGGCGAAGATTCGCCTCTCTTTTTTAACAATTGAACAGGAAATAGGAGATGGTCATATGAAGAAGGATTTGTTTGGAAATCGAATGAAGGGTTACGAGAACGCCTTTCGTCATCACCTTCCGGAGCGGATGCCGGTCATCATCCGGATTGATGGTTCGCATTTTCATACGTACACGAAAGGGTTGGAGAAGCCGTTCGATGATAAGCTCATCCATGCTTTTTGGGAGACGTGCAAGTACCTGGTGAAGCATATCGGTGGCGCAAAGCTTGCGTATCACCAGTCAGACGAAATCAGCATTCTCGTCACGAATTATGACAAGGTCGGGACGCAGAGTTGGTTTGCCAACAACCTGCAGAAGTTGGTGTCGGTCAGTGCGTCATTGGCTACGGCTAAATTCAATGAAGAGATGCGAAAGGTCTATCCCGACAAGGAGTTGGCAACATTCGATGCACGTGCCTATGTCGTCCCGAAAGAAGATGTGAATAACTACTTCCTTTGGAGAGAACGTGATGCGATGAAGAACAGCGTCTCGATGTTGGCGCAACAACATTTCTCGCACTCATCCCTGCAAGGATTGAATGGGAAAGAGATGCAAGAAAGACTCTTGAATGAGAAAGGTGTCTCCTATTCGGCATTGCCGATGCATTACCAACGGGGAGCTGTCATCAAGAAAGAATCCTATCCGGACACGATTGAGAATGAGCGAATCGGGAAGATGGAGGTCATCAGAAACCGTTGGGCAGTCGATAACAATATCCCTGTATTCAGTGAGGATACCAACTATATCGAACAATTCGTTTATTTGGAGCACGCTGAAAGAGAAACGGCGAGTTTAGACTAATGAGAGGCGCATTGTATGAGAGGTTCACTTACGTGAGCCTCTTTCTGTTCAGATAAAATACGTGTTTGAAGGTGTAATAAGTTCACATGATGGGAAATACTATAATTGTAAGAGTCTTAACTTATACAAAAGCCAATTTGTATAATTTTAGTTGACTCGGGTTGTGTTATCTGATATGATTTCATTTAGACTTAGTTAAGTCACAAGGTGATTGGGCACCTGATAATTAACCTGAAACTCATCCCGGACTACGGGTGCCGGGTCGTTGGCAGGCAACATAAAAACCCGCATGATAGCTCATAAAAACGTCCTTTGCGCACAGTATCTAGACTTGCCTATCTTTGATGTAACAATTGAAGAGGACGTGGTTGGGCGGGCAACTAAACAACCTGAAATTCTTCCTAGAGTGATTTTGGTGCTAGGTCGTTGGCAGGCAACATAAAAACCCAAAAACTGACGGAGATGGTTGAGAAGTTCTTAACTGTCTTCGTCTTTTCTGTATACACTAATGAGCACAGGAGAATGCGGATGACACAGTACAGCTCGAATCGTAAAAACCACAGCAATCAAGAAGCAATGGAAGCCATCAACAAAGGCTTTGCCGCCTATCAAGAAATCGTGAACATTGAACTCCATTATGTCTATGTCAATGAATCAAGTCAATACGAAGAACTCGTCATCAAAGCTAGGGGTAATAATTACATGCACCTGTGCGGGGTCGAATACCGTCCAAACGGGAAGGGAAGGTACAACGCCAAGCGGTTTTATGACTCGCTAAAAAAGAAAAACATGTCTGCTAAATGGCTTGAGAAAACAAGTGCGGAGACTGATTTAAAGCTTTCGGTTCTTCCGGAACTGAAGTGTCTGAAGGACTGTAGTAAAATCAGGGTCATCGAGAAATCCATTCGATTGGATAGAGTTGAATTTCCCAAGGCGATTCGCACGAGACGACAGGTCTTCGCATTGGGGTTCCAAAATCCAGGTAGAGAGTACCGATATGTCCCGATGTCTCTCTTGTCCCTAAAAACGAAAGCCAATTTCTCAAAAGGCTGTCAGGTTCATTGTGTGTATTCCGTCGAGCAAGAGACCGGAAAAGTGACCATTCATTCGAAGGATGAGGCGTTTATCAAGTATGAAAAACATCAAACATATCCATATGATAAGTCGTCAGCAAAGCGTGTCTCTCATTGAGAACACGTTTTTTTATTTTCATTCTTGCTGAATAAGGCGTCTTTCACCGGTATAACATGGACATGAACTATCAAAACGAAGGCGGCACGAATATGTGCGACATTCTAGGAGGAATCACATATGATGAGAAAACATGAAAAGATAATGAATGAATTTAAGGCGGAACTGCGGATGACAGGGCGTTTTTATTGCACGAACAAATCCTTGTGGGAACAACTCTATCAGGAGATGAAGTCAGAACTCCCCTCACTACATAGGGTCGAAGGAAAAGGATTTTTCTCGCTAAAGGTCGAAACTACGGCTGATATGCGCATGGTTGGCTAATACAGATTAGAGAGTAGGGATATTGATGAAATGGCTTATTCAGGAGTTCTTGAACCATAATGCAAGCGTCGAAACGATGATGGAAGGGCTTGAGTCTGAAGGACGTGATTTCTTGTTTGTACGGCTCAATAAGGATGACTCCATAACTGTATTAGACAAGAAATCCCGTGTTCCACTTGACGATGGAGAAGAAATATTCAATGCATTCATTGAGAGCGGATGTGTAATTGGATACGGTTCGAAACGATTTGATGCCACGTTGCGGCGCATGAACGTTCATCCCGGGTCATTCATGAACGAGCGATTCGAGATGTCGTACATCCGTGAGCGGGTAGGGGATGAACTGCTGAACCCCGAGTTCCTCGTCGGAGAGCTCCAGGACTTGAATCCGGAATGGGAGACGTTCTTCATCCGACCGACTGGTGGAACGAAATTGTTCGGTGGGATGGTCGTCTCACGGAGTGATTTTCAAGAGTGGCAAGATAGAGAAAATCACACGGGAAGTAATTACAGAGGACAAACGCTGATGATGGCACCATTGAAGGATATCGAGGCTGAATATCGCTTCTTTGTGGTCGATGGGAAAGTCGTGACCGGTTCAAGTTATCGGGTAGCAGGAAAGCTCGATATCACACACGTACCTCCAGTAGAGGTTGCTCGTCACGCCCAAGCGATGGTGGACAAGTTTCAAATTGCTCAGGCGTTCGTGATTGATATCGCAGAGACGAATGAAGGCATGAAGATAGTTGAGTACAATTGTTTCAACACTGCCGGTCTATATCGTTGTGCTCCTCGGGATATCATCCGGACTGTCGAGCGGATGACTGTTTGATTCCATGCCAAATCATCAATCGGATGGCAAGAAAAGACCCCAAGATGGGTCTTTTTGTTTTCTCTTGTCAATCATCTTTAGGATTCCTTCTTTCTCCTATTTTTCACCCCTCTAACACCTATTCCTGTTCGATTTGCTTCTTCCTCTTTTTCCTCCAAATTCGCCTTTCAATCACACCGCATAATATGTCGAGATATGGCAACAAAACCTATACAGTGAAATATTATGGCATAAATCCAAGAATTTAATTCTTGAATATTTATATAAAAAATAAGTGACTATAAGGTAATTATATTTTGCGCCCTCAGATGCATCGAAAAACGAATAATCGACCACCTACCCGTCTCGATGCAACAGATGGAGGGGTTAAATCGTGATTCTAATGTATCAATTGTAGTAATTTTGTTACATGAGTTCATTTTTAATAGAATGGTTAGAAACCGACTTAAACGTTGATAGAGCAACGTTTTTTAGACTTTTATTGAATACAGTGATAATCTGTTGATGTAACGTATTGAGAACGTTTGTTACATTAAAATGATGAAAATAGAGACGAAAAGTCGTAAAAAGGAGAGGGTTTTATGTCGAATCAGGCGTTGGAAAAAGAGAATCAAAAGAAAATGGTCGAACTCGTGGATGCTTTCTTAAAAAACAAGGAGATGTACGAGCTAGAATTGGGCGGTACAGGAATCAGCCCATATCAATTGAAAAAGTACTTAACTGAACGTGGGTATCGGGAGACGAGCTTCGAGACGAACGGGTGGGAATGGGACTTCGTTATCATGATGGAGAATGGTCAGGAAGAGGAATTGATGTTATCCGGTCAAGGATTCACCTTTGACCTGAAACTCGAACGAACGGAACTATAAGAAAAAAAGCCTCCTTAATGAAAAGGGGGCTTGTTTAATGTCTTCTGAATCATATCTAGCAATTGATTCTCAATGATGCCCTCAATGAAAGAAAAAAGCCCCTCATTCAGAAAGGGGGCAGTTGTAAAGCTTGTCGTACCATAACCTTCAGGGAGGAACCGAGTGTGGTTCGGCTCTGGTCATCCATTAAAGGGTTTGCTATTGTCGCAAACAACATCGATTCAATCGAGGTGTCTGTCTCTTCAGTCTTATAGTGAAATTCAACGCTGTCTCCATAATTCGTGAACAACTCATTTAGGATTTTAACTTCATTGTCCGGTTGATATGAACCTCTCAGCACATCGCCAAATAGGTCGATACCTAACAATTCTCTGCAGTAAGGCGCCAATTCTCGGATAAGAGTATCGAAGTCTACCGTGATGTTCTTCTCTACAGATGCAAATGACTTCTTACGTTTGCCAAAGCGCATCGTGAACACATTGAAGCGATATTCCCTGCTCCCATAGGCATCCACACGTCTTGGTTTTTGAAACTCGATACCAATCGTGTACCCTTCGTGTGTGATGCTGAGAAACTCTTTACCATCCCACTCTTCAGTGGACATCCGGGATAGTCTATTCCGTTCTTCTAGAACGGGAAATGGAAGTATCGAAAATGAAAAATCCAGATTCGACCCTTTATTTCGACGTTCTTCCTGCTCTTCTTTAATCAACATGTCTTTGAATTCTTGGTTTAGGGACATGAATATCTCTCTGACATTCTTAACATTATCGGCATGTTCAAGCCGTTCCTCGTATACGTGTAGGATGAGTTGATTCACGATTCCTACATTATCCGAGGTGACCTCGCACATCACCTCGTCTTCGAAGTAAATGTTAAGCTGTCGTTGTATTTTCCGCTCGATATTCGAAGCCACATTCTTCAACATCTTCTTCGTGATATATGGAACAGTGGCAGACATGATTTCAAACGAGTGGTACTCGTGATTGCCTAAACCTTCGTATGCCTTGAACATACGCAATTGTTTCGTCATCCGGACGAACAGTTCAGATTTTCCATAGGGGATGACTTCTTTGGAAGATGATTGAAGTCGCTTCCCGCCGTTAGTTTTATACTCCAGGAATCCCTGATGGCGTATCAATTCACCCCAAGAATAATTAAGATGAAGAGTCATACCGCCAAGCTCGGGATGGCTAAGCATTCCAAGCATTCCGCCGTAGACAGCATAGTTGGTTTCGTTGGTTCGACAGTCATTCCCTGTCTTGCCGTATTTCCCTTTCGTAAAGTGATTTCCCACTTGAAATGTAAATGGAAATGGTTCCATATCAATCTCTCCCTTTAAATAAATTGTACAAGTGTACGCCATTGATTCAATATGTCCCATCTTATGCTATTTGGTGTCACGATATGACTCAAACATAGGCATCGGCGATAACAAGAATTTGTACATGTCATATATATAGAATCTTTGACAAGTCGTGTCACTTTACTTGGTTTACAATAATATATTATGTAAACCTAATAATATCAGAATCAACTTTTAGTCGAGGGAGGTACTAATCCTGTTTGAAAGTGAATAGGATGAACTATCAACAAAACATTGGTGTTCTCAACATGAGAAGCTCATCAAATGTCAATTTCATTTAAAAAAGGAGAATGTTCATGAATCAAATGAAGGAACGTGTACTATTGGACGAAATCGCAGACGGTGAAGAGTTGAATGTGGTGCTCAATTTGGGCGAGGGTGAAGTCGGCTTTGGTTCCGTTTTGCCTGTCGGTGAGGACGATGACCAATTCCGGAGCAATCAATATATGAGTCGTTTCAACAAGGGTGACTTTGATGCATCTAAGCCATTCGAGGATTTCCTTTCAGAATCAACGCTTTACACAGGAAGTGCAAAGACACGCCTTGAGGGGCTGAATCAAATCCTTGATTTTTGGGGGATTGAACCGGTTTCTGATGTCCATGTGTCGAAATTCGAACAGGACAAGGACGCTGTCGATGAACTTTTGGCAAGCGGCAACGATTTTGTGATTTACATGTTGTGAGAGGAGGTTACTTCCTCTCATTTTTTTGTCAGAGAATGTTTTAGGAGGGATAGATTATGATTTCAGGTTACGCTTTGATTTCTGTAAACAGTGAAGGGAAAGGAAAACTATACGAGTTAGATGGCGAGAAGGTCGCCTTCACGTACTTGAATATTCAGCATGGAAGAGCTATAGAGATGGAAGATGAGGATATTGTCGAACAATTGACCCCAACGAATCAAAAGGACGTGTTATTGATGGTGTTCTTCAGCTATCACGGGGAAGGTGGAACATCCGGATTTGAATGGGATGAATATGAAGATTGGCTTGAGGTCGAAGCATTCCAAGTTCTTCAGGAGAACCATGAGGCGCACTATCTGGAAAATCTAAATGTTCTAGTTCAATCACTAGAGAATCATTGGACTGGGATGACGGACGAGCTGTATGTTGCGGAGAGGAATCGTCTTATCGGAGAATACGAAGAATTTTTCGGGAAGAAATACGAGGAACCGAATGTTGTTGGAATGACAAATCCATCGGTTGAATTGGAGTTGAACTGAATGAATGAGAGAAAAGCAGACATCCATGACACGATAGTTCAAAAATACCTGTTACAACTCCCTTATGATGCCAATCAATTGGTCACATATGAAGAGGCAAACGATTTGATGGTCAATCACGTGGTATCGGTCTTCAAACGGAGGATTAGATTGACTGAGAAACGAGAGTATACTATTCGAGAATTGGCAAAGATGCTCGCATATGTCGAGGAACAAGTAGGAAATGCAATCTCGAAAGCCTGTCAGGACGAATTTGAAGATTAAGAAATATGGTGTCGATTTGAACCACAAACAACGATGAATCGAAAGGGGATAGGTAAGATGACAGATAAGAAGAAGGTGACACCTGAGCAGTTGGTTCAGGTGATTGGTGCATTGGGTGATGCATTCGGTCGTGAAGCAGAGAAAAAACACTCTCCGGCATGTGCAAAATATATCGAAGAATACGGGGAAACGTTACTCGACCCCGAACATTTTGGATTATTGGTAACGTTTGATTTGGAACAATTACAAGATTTGTTATCGTATAACCTCCTCAATGTGGAGCAAGAAGCAAAGGGGGTGGCTTATACACCCGAACAGATTCATGCCTTGCAACTATTGATGACAAACTATGCGATGATTGAACACCAACTTGATGTACTTATCGTGAAGCATGAAGGTTCTCCTTGCTCGGCGGACAAGACCCGCTATATCTTAAAGTTATATAGAGACTTCATCGTCACTGGAGAAGAACCGTCCTTCGGTGAACGCTGTCACTATTGGATTCCTAAAAAGGGGACATGTGAAGCGTGGATGAATTTTACGAAATCCATCCCGCCGTTCTTGCATGGTCAAGTGGATGAGTACTTTAAGACAAGAGACATCCTGGTTTCTCAGCTTGAAAAGGAGACTTCCGCTCAGAAACAGAGACAGCATGATGTAATGACAAAACATCCTTTCTATTCGGGCGATGAGCAAAAAACAAATCGTTTTAATAAAGTCGAACAAGTCTATACGTTTCATAACGAGGATGAGCTTTTAACGATTCACCAAAAGGAGAGCGGTGAATGGCAATACCGGTTAAAAGTAAACAATCAGCGATATTCGTATAAAGAACAGGAAGTAGGATTGTTTCCTGAATGGGTGACAGCCCTATTTTCGGAGCTGTGATTTCTTTATCTGATTCTAAGAGCCTATCATGGCTCTTTTTTATTTCATAGAAAAAAGAAGAGGGTTACACCTCTTCTTTGTTGGCTTTTACTGTACATTCTTTCAACACCTTATCAATCAATTCTAACGATTGTTGTTCCTTTGGGTACTCCGTCGAGAAAAACCAGAGATAGTGCCTGGCTAAATTTTTAAAGACGGGAATTCCTTTTTCAGCAAAAACGTAAAAATCTTTTGAATCTCCTAGCGCATTCAATGTTCGCATGAATTTCTCTGACACCCATTCATCGAGAGAATCCGATTCATCCCGCAATATAATATGATGAACAAATAGTTTCTCCAATGGGTCATCGAAGGTTCCGCTGAACATCCGCATCACAAGTTTGAGTAGTTTATCCAATTCGCAACTCGTGTGGCTGATATCCTGCACCTTCACCTTGTTTTTGCCCATTTCTTTTGCGTAAAGCGCAAACCTTTCTTCAGAGGAAATCGTTGAGACCTCGACTCCCAATGACAATCCTTTTGACGTGATTTCGAAAATCTCTTCATTACGATACGATGTTTTCAGTCTCGTGGCGTGAGCGGTGAGGTATTTTTGATTGACCAAATATGTCAGTTCATTCTCATCTGCCCCTTTTTTTAACCGTTCCTCTAAAGACCACCTTGAAACCTTAATCATCAAGTCCTCTTCAATCACTTCTAAATCAGATTGCAAAGCAAGACGCTCACTATCTTTCAGAAATAACTCTGAACGAGCTTGAATCACGAACTCTAATCTCGAATTGAAGAACTCGGACTTAATTTCTAAATAATTGTTCGGATGGTCTTTTACGTAACCATGCATCAGGACTTTCAACAAATGAATCCCTTCATCCTGAATTTTTTTACGTAAGACCTTCCCCTTGAATGGGAAAATCAATGAGATTCGTTCTAAGACATGTTCGTCATATTTGCGCAATACCATGGATTGACGTGCTTCATTGCGAAGACTAACCATCAAATGGTTTGGTGACGTGGCTGTTTCCAAGAAGTTGGTGTGATGACTTTGACCTACAACTTTCCCACTTTCAAGAAAGCGTACATACTCATGCCGATTCTCATCTTTGCTTCCTAAATACATCGATAGTTCGACTTCCATATCCCCTAGAACATACGAGGCGACTGTGATGTTGTTTAATGACCCTGAGACGCCCCGGGGTCTGCGGTATGAGTGTGCCTTTTTCCCTAACTGTGCAGGTGAAAATCCTTCGTCAAATACAAAACGTGGTGTGCTCATGATGAACATCTCCTTTGAAATAAACGGTATCCGTAGATACTCAAAATTTTAAGTATATCCTATCCTATGCAAAACGCTTATAATATTCCATGGAAATGTGACGACATTTCCGTAATCAGTCAAGCACATCCCAAATTGAACTGAAACATTCGGGAATCTAAAATAAAAGATATTCATTAATAGCCGATATATCTATCACATGTAGACATACTGCTAAGACGAAAGAAAAATTGCAAAAGTGAGGATTGTATATGAACGAAATCGGATGGTATACGATTGATGTGGATACCTATAGGCGTTTGGTGACGATTAAGGTGAGAGGAACGTTTGACGAAGCGAAGGCGGCAGAGTTTCATTCTGACTATTTAAAGTCGGTGTATCCGTTAGATACAAATGATTACCTGTTGATTCTAGACTCTCAAGGTATGGACGTCATAGACCGAGAAATGCTACCGAAACTACAAGTATCGTTCGCCTTGTATCGAAAATCGAACTTTAAAGAGATTTGCTTTATCATTTTGAACGAAGAGATTCGACAACAAGTATTGAAAGTTATCCGCTTCTCAGGGATTGCTGAGATTTCCGATGTGACATATATCCTCCCTGAAGAATTAGAGAAAAAAATTGAACGTCATATTATCAGATGAGAAACAATCATGATGTACATGAAAAGAGGACGAGAAATCGTTCTCTTTTTCATGTTTTATACTCAAAAAAATGAGTATAGGGACAAAAGTAAATACATGATAAGCTGATACGTGTTGTAATCATATACTGAGACCAGTTTGAATAGAGGGGGAGACGGATGTTCCATCACGTTAAAATCCGTAATATTGAAATCTATCATCCACAAAATACCGTAGACAATGCGTATTATATTGAGCATTTCAAGAAGCAAGGCAAAGATGTCGAAGGATTCTTGAACCATATGGGTAAAAAGAAGCGCCATATCATCAAAGACCCTGAAGAAACGGGCTTGACGATGGCGATTAAGGCTGTCGAGAAGGCTTTTGAAAGCTCGGAACTTACGATGAAGGATATCGACATGATACTATTCTCGACACAGGCGCCGGAATATTCAATTCCATCCAATGCCATGATGATTCATGAGGCGTTCAAAGGAAAAAGCAATACCCGTGTCATGGATATCAATGCAAGCTGTGCAGGGATGACCATTGCCGTCGAGCAGGTTTCGATGTACATGCGAGCAAATCCTCAAATGAAGCGAGCGCTTGTCATTGGTTCGGAACAACTCTCTATCCTTTCGAACCCTAAAGAGGAAATATCATATGCGACACTGGCAGACGCCGCTTGTGCCGTCATTTTAGAGAAGACTACCGAGAATACAGGATTCATCGATGCCGAATATCATACATATTCAGCAAATACAGACAAAATTCTATATCCGATTGAAGGGATGAGCGGTGTATTGTCAGGACGAGGAGAAGGGAAGTTTCTGCGATTCCTGCCGTTCGACACCTCCTTCGGCGCACCGATTACCGACAGAATGATAGAGGATTTGTTATCACGTAACCATCTGAAGATTCAAGACATCAATGCTTTCTGTCTTTCACAATTTGCCTATAGCGACTCGACACGTCTACAGGAGCGGTTCCAAATCGACATGAACAAAATCCTGTATGTAGGAGATAGATACGGGTATACAGGCACATCTAGTCCGTTCATCGCATTCTATGAAGGTGTGAAGAGCGGAAAGATTCAACGGGGGGACTTGGTCTTGTTCTGGACTGTCGGGGCAGGGCACCAATTCATCGCAATGCTTTTCCGATACTAAAAAGAAGCCGAAAGGCTTCTTTTTTCTTCTTTATGAATGCCGAAGAGGAATTCTATACATTTGTTCGATGTGGTCTGCATTGTCATCATCGATACGCATGTCTCCATTCAATTGTGTATGGCTGAGATTAAGTTCGTCCGTAGAGGTTGAGATTGATACGAAGTCATTAATACTGCATGCCTTCAAATTCATTTTGCCAGAGAGGAGTGCATATCCTCCTATAGTGACTTTTTCTGCATGAAGGGATAGTGTTTCAAGTCTTGCATTTTCTAAGACCGAAAGATTCTCAACCTCATTTTTTCTTGCACCAATCGTACATGATTCGATTCTTACAACATCTTTGATGGTTCCATCAAAGATGAACATTTGCGAATTCTTAATAACGGGTCCACCGGCAATGACAACATTGTCGCCAAATATCGTGCTATTCTCAATTTCGATAAATCCTGTCATAGTGATGTCACCACCTTGAACGATGGAGTTATTGACGATGCATTTCCCTCTCATTGTCACTGTGCCTTGCACATGTGAATCAAAAACACTGGAGTCGTGTTCAATTTTACTATTCCCACAGATTGCAGAGAGACCATACACCTTCGCATAATGTCTGACGGTTGCATTGTCTATCACATAACTATTTTCGCAAACTTTTGCATCATCAAAAATCCAGGCTGAAGAGGTCATAGACAACGTACTCTCATCCTCGACCCAACCTCCGAAATCTCCCTTTTTGACACCGTGCTCAGGGATATCACGCAATGCACGAATGCGATACATTTTGCGCTCCACGTTGTCGATTTCAAACATGGTCATTGTTTCGTATGCTAATTCATATTTTTCATTTGGCATGAATGACACTCCTTTTTAGATATTCGTGTTTCGTACACAACTGTATTGTCTTTATTTTTTTATCATAAGCAGTAACGGTGCCATTCATGAAAAAAGACCCCATGAATCGAGCGGGTCTTTAAGGATATTGTTTCTTCCATTCGCTTGTCATGTTCGCATGAGCTTGTTCTAATCCAAGAGCAATCTTTTCTGCATTCTCGTCAGACACTTGAATATCACCGTTCAATTGAGCGAATTTCAGGTCAAAGGTCTTATCTTTCGTCGAAACGTATACGAATTCCTCAATGGTCGATGCCTGCAGATTCACGCTTCCACTTAAGAAGGCATACCCACCGATATGGACATTTGCGGCAGAGAGTCGAAGGTTCTTCAATATTGACTCATCGCCAATCGAGAGACTGGCAATCTTTCTATCGGCTTCTGTTACATCTATCAGTCTCGCATTTCCTTTGATGAGAATGTTTTTAGCTTCAACCTCCTTGCTCCCAATAGACGTTTTTGAAATGACAGAATTTCCTTCTGCCGTGAAGGATGAAACGAACAATCTACTGCTAGAAATCTGTGTTTTTCCTTGTAATGTGACGTCATGTCCAAAAATCGAAGAAGCATCTACCTTTGAATCATATAAGATTGATATTTTTCCATCGAGCATTGACCGTGTAACCATCGAATCGTCTAAAACCAATACATCATCACGCAACGTACTGTCATCAATGATGGCAGTGTGAGAGACTCGACAACGGTCGCTGATGATTGACGCACCATAGACCTTTGCCTGATGGGTGACAGAGGCACCATTTTGGACAACACTGTAGCCACAGACCTTGGCTTCGAGAAAAATCCACGACGTCGCTTTTGGTGATAAGTTTCTTTCGTGTTCCACCCAACCTCCGAGGTCGCCTTTTTTCACTCCTTGTTTAGGGATGTCTTTCAGTGCACGGATGCGATACATCGTCCGTTCTTCACCACCGATGTAGAATTTCTTTTTGGATTTAAGAACCAACTCGAATTTATCGTTTGTCATTTTCTCCACTTATGACACTCCTTGTTTAAGTAATCGTGTTTCTCACACAACAGTATTTTAGTTATTCTTTATGATAAGCAAGGGATGTACTCATTATAAGACAATCGATAGAGTCCACACGTGTGGACTGTAAAAAAAAGAAGCCCGAGGGCTCCCTTGATTAATTCCTCAAAACATCTTGCTGACTTTAATGTTCTCTTCGATGATTGATACATTTGTATCATCGATTTCGATGTCTCCTGAAAGATAGGATGCCTTCAAGAGGAGCGTCTTGCTCTTCAATTGAATAGATACAAAATCTGTGATTTGAGACGAGTAGAGTCTCAAGCGTCCAGATATAGAAGCCTGTCCGGTGATTATGATGTTCTCGCCCTCAAGGACTAGATTCTCCAATATCGCTCGACCAGAAATGACAACACTTGATAGTGGTCTTTCTTCACCTGAGACGAAACGCATTTTTGCGAAATCTAAAACGGTGATTTTCTTTGCTTTTTCACTGATTTTTCCGATGTTGGAATGTTCAATGGTGCCATAATCAGAAACAATGAAGTCCTCAATAAACAGTTGTGAGCCTTCGATTGATGCCCGCTCTTTAATCGAAATGTTTTTTCCGACAATGCGAGACCTGGTTACGGTACTCTCACCATACATCAAGATATTCCCGCTTAGTTCCGAATCTTCAAGCGATGTGTTCTCAAAAAGTGACGATGTCCCTCCTATGGTAGAGTCAATCACTTCAGCGTTACCAGATACCCGACAATTCCCCATGATGTAGGAATTGCCGAATACTTGTGCGTTGTCCATGACAATCGCATCCTCTCGCACCATACTATTGCCGCACACTTTTGCCTCTCCTCTAATCCAAGAACCTTGATGTTTCGACAGATTGCTTTCATGTTCGACCCATCCCCCGATTTCGCCTTCGAGCACATCGTTTTCAGGTATGGCACGCAAGGCGCAGATACGATACATTTTTCGTTCAAGACCGTCAATTTCAAATAAGGTCATGGTATCCGCCAGTAGTTCGAATTTTGTATTTTTATTTTCCATTTCTGATACTCCTTATTCATAGTAGCTAATTCATGGTTGAGAAGGGGACATGTATAAGAGGAAGACCACCACAAAAGGTGATGGTCTCTATAACATCACACAAGTATCCCCAACATACTCGACATTTGTAATTTTATGATGTGTCCCATTCTTTTTCTCAATATGAACCATATCAGAAATAATGGTGTTTGAGCACAATGAAATGTTCCCTACGATTTTCGTGTATCCATCTACACGAACCTTGTTCCCGTTAATTTGCACGCCATTTACCAAGAGAGCGTGTCCATCAATCTGAATGTCGTTTGCTCCATCGATATGAGTTTCATTGAGCTCGCATTTACCCAAAAAAGTACATTTTGAAGTCATTTCACTTAAAGGTAGTCCTATTGTAGAATTGACAATTCGAACATTGTCTTTAAATGAAAGTTCCGAACCGAATATTGAGGTACCAACGATATGAGCTTGGTTTGAAATATCACTTAAAAACATATCGACATGAGAATCATCGACAAAAACGTTGTCTTTGATGCAAGTAGTACCATAGATTTTGCTCTTTTTTACGGTGGCATACCCTTTTATAAGACACACGCCTTGTACTTGTGAATTAATAACCGTCACATTTTCCTTGAGTTTTGCATTTTCAAGGATGCGACTTTCGCCGAACACATGACTCTTCCCACTGACGTCAGCTTTTCCAGAGATAAGCGACTCGTCTTCGATGACCGCATCACCATATACTTTCGCATCTTCAGCTACCCACGCCTCATTGTTGTGGGGGAGGTTGGACACTTTTTGAATCCATCCACCGAGGTCTCCGGCTTTGACATTATGTCTCGGAATGTCGATGAGTGCCCGGATACGCTTCAATACTGTGTACCTTGAAATGTAAGCCGTCTCATTTGTGAACTCATACTTTCGTTGTTTCGCCATACGCAACCACTCCCTTGAAATAAATAGTGTACAGAACACGGATATCCGTTTTGATACACAACTGCATTGTTATTGATATTCCATGTTATGTGGAGATGTGAGCGAATATGCAAATAGATGAAAACATAAAAAAAACCGCTCAAGAGCGGCTTTCAATAGAATGAAGTACTTGTTTTAGTTCTTCTTCGGTTTCAACTCGAAAGAGATTGTCCGTCACTTTATAGCAAAGGTATTTCTTTTCCCATTTCTTACGTCTACGTTTCTTCTTGGGAATTCTTCGGGGAGGGGCTTCCGAGACGAATTGAATCTCGGCAATCTCCAATTTATCAAAGCTGAAGAATCCCTTGACCACCGATGCGCCATATCCGTTAGGGAAGCGATAAATCCGATGATTCTCCATTTTCTCTGCTCGTTCTGCGAAAAAAGCGATATGTTCTGGTGCAGTCTTTTTCAATGTATCTGCAAGAAACTGAAATTCCTTTTGGATTTGGCTCTTTTTGTCCGTAATCAAATACTTTCTGTACATCAGATAACACTCCTAATCATTTCATAGCTTTATTCTACAGACTCTCATGAATCCTTACAATATCTTCCGTAAGAATGTGCAAGCGAGGTTGGCGTGTGTATAATGAAGTTATGTATCAAAATACAGAGATTGTTTCATCAGGAGGGATGACATGAAACGATTGGCAGAACATGTGAATGTGACGGAATCTGAATTTGAAAAATTAGTAGAACGATTCGGAAAACCGGTCGTCAAACAAAAAGTAAAACTACTTAACGAAAAACGGAAAAAGGGTGACTTGCCGATTCGGGACGGAAGTGACTTCCAATCACTCATTCGTGTCGGGAACCAACAGAAAGTACAGCCGATTCGTTCTCGTGAAGGGTTAGAGGACATTCGCTCTTACTTTGAGCGCCGCTCGAAGAGGGACTACTTCTTGTTTGTCATGGGCATCAATGTAGGTGTTCGTATCGGAGATTTGTTGAAACTGCAGGTGCGCCATGTCAGAGACCGAGAATACCTGACCATCCGTGAAGAAAAGACCGGAAAGACAAAACGTTTCCGACTGAATGCGATGCTTCGCAACATCATCGAGGAATATACGGCGGACAAGGAAGATACAGACTATCTCTTTCCGTCCAAAAAGACGAAAGAACCTATCAGCCGTGTCCAAGCCTATCGAATCATGAAAGAGGCAGGAGAGGCGCTCGGTATGGAGAATGTCGGGACTCACTCGTTGCGTAAGAGCTTCGGTTATCATTTCTATCAGAAGAACAAGGATATCGCCATGTTGCAAGATATTTTCAACCACTCGTCCGAGAGGGTCACGAAGATATATATCGGGATTGCACAGGATGAGATTGATAGAGCAATGGATGACTTCTTTATTTGATAACTGGAGAGGGAGCAGGGTGAAAGAATGAAGAGAATCGAACAAGATATTGATAGACAATGGGCTTCCTACCTCCATGACGAAGGCAGGGATGAACGAAGTGAACAGGAACAGAATCAAGACATTTACTTGAGTCGGTTATGGTCGATGCTGTTATTCCTACTTGGGAGCGTCGAAAATGCCTCAAATTCAAGCTATATGCTCCAAGTCGTCAAGACGATGGGGGGAGATAATCGCTTCCCACATCTTCATCGGCATCTGTGGAAATCGAATCAAAGTCTTTACATCATCTCGCTCTGTAGACTCGTGGAGCGACCTTCTCGTGATAAGTCGAATGATGTTGTGAATGTCAGCATCTATTCTTTCCTGGAGCAGTTAGAAGAGCATTATGACGTGGTAACGGACAACGGAAGGGTTTTCCCGAACGAGCCTTTCGGGATAGAGGTCATTCAAGAAGCACGGAGACGACTCAACAAGCATCAAGATTCCATGAATGCATTGTTCATGATTCGAAATAAGTTAGAAGGTCATACGGATTATGAATATGCCTTGAATCAAAAAAGAATCATGAAGGACGTTGGAAAGTTTCAAGAAAGACATTTCATGCTTTATGAGGAATGTCGTGATATCGTTCGAGAGTTCTTCAAACTGCTTTGTTTCCATACCCCAGAAAGCTTCAACAGAGAGGTCTTGATAGCCGATGAGTTGAAGCATGCCGCCAAAGTGATACGAAGTATGAACAAGAGACCATAAGAGGTCTCTTTTTTAATTTTTATTTTGACTTTAGTCAAAAAATAAATTGTGTTATAGTTTATTTATGAATAATTGATTGGCGTATCGAGTCCAGTTCTCCGGCATTTCCGGAACAGCGATTGAATAGGATAAAAGGTCATTTAATAACAGGAGCATATTTGCCTATTCGGAAGGAGAAATGGAAATGAAGTATTTCTTAGAAAAAGAGGATGCCTTTTCGTATATCAAGGAAAATTATGAATCACTCGGGTTGCACGGCATTTTTTTCTTAGTTGAGCCACTGGATGCGGGCGACGAGAAAAGATATTGGGTGTCTCAATTGCATTCTGAGGTGACAGCAAGAATGTCGAGTCTCGTCAAATATTCTGAACCAGAATTGGAAGAGAAGCGATACCGGTTGTGGGAGTTCATATCAATGGCTCAATGGGAAGATGGATTGAAGAATGCTCATTATCTATACCGAGATTATCAACTTGCATTCCCTAATGAGAACTTGCCACTTATGAAGAAAGAGAAAAAACTAAGCACCTTTACAAACATCAGTTTTATTATCGTCAATTAATCAGTATCAAAGTCTCCAGTTAGCGTACCATTCTTCCCCGTCATAACGGTTGAGCATCTCGCCACGATGAGTGGCATCCGTGACGATGGAAGGCAATGCGTTCTCAAACATCGAGTCTTCGACATGGTACAGGAGCAACCAGTAGCCACCGGCTTCCCTCTCGACGAATGCCAAGCAATGTTCAGGGTATTTGCTCTCAGTCACGATGAGATACCCTGGCTGAAAATGGTCTCGTAGTACAGGGCGCCAAATCATATACAACATATGCTCTTCCATACTGACGATGACGGTACCAATGAATGTGAACATCTTATCCCTCCTGAAATGAGTGTAACAGAAGTGGATGAGATGAGGATGAATAGGAGGTCTAGTGATGATTACGACAGAGAAGTGTAAATGGTGTGAAGGAAGCGGCATCGACAGTGATGGTGTTGCAATGGGAAACCCTTATCCATGTTCTGATTGTGAAGGAACGGGTTTCAAGCATAAGCAAGCGGGACGCACGCTCTTTTTAGAAGAGTGGAATCGTGAAGATGAAACGATTGGAATGGATGACAATCCAGTCCGTCGATTAATGCAGGAAGAGAGAGGTTGATGGCATATGAACGATGCATATGAAGTCATTTATAAAGTGGGTACAAGTGATGAAATTCGTGAGGTCGTGTTGTCACCATATGAGCACGCAGTGGAGGAGAGACTGGAGAAAAAGTGTAAGCACGGTTATAAGCGGTATATTCTCGGCAGTTACATTATCAGCATTACAAAAATCCCATACGAACAGGTTCGTCTATCGGACTTGTCTCTTGAGGAGCTACTTGAAACGCTCAAAGATTTTAAGGATTTGGGTCTCTTATAAAAAACAGGAGGTAGCTTGTCAGTCACTTTGAAAAAGTGGAGGGTTTGCCAAGTGCCGATTTGTTCTTAATGTTGTTAGGTGTCGAATTGTAATAATTCTATCAAGTCAATAATAAACAATGAGGAGTGACTTTATGAAAATCATCGTGAATAACACGGCAGAGCTCAAGCTAATCCAGGAATTCGCAGAACTATTATGTGGAGGCGGATTAGAAGCGGTTGAGAAAGACGACATCGAATGTTCTGCAGATGGGAATACACCATACTTTTCGAATGACGAGTACCTGTTCCTCAACAATGCGTTTCAGAATCTAACGGTCGAGACCGACGCAAAAGAAACGCCGTTAGAAACAGATGCAGATATCGTTGTTGGGACGTGTGTGTCATGTGGTAAGAAAACGGAAGGGGTTCTGGATGCTCAAGATGTGGATTATGAGGAATACAAACGTCTGACATCGAAAGAATCAATCGAAGATTGGAAATGTATGGACTGCTATTCATTATGATGGGCTTAAAAGGAGATGTTCAAAAACATCTCCTTCTCATTAAATCAGGATAATAAAGAGGTGGTATGAATGACAGTACAAGAACTATTAGATGAATTAAACAAGGTCGAGAACAAAGAAAAAGTAGTCATCTTTGAGGTCGATGATATCTTGACCTATGCACATGGCTATCAATTCCTCGCCGAATGTGTAAACGAAGACGACGACATTATCAAAATCTCTTAACAAGGAGTGTCTATCATGTCTGAGATGAACATTGAACATCAAAGCCTTATCTTGAATCAGATGGAGAGTGAAGGTTACATTCTTGAAATCGTCCCCCACGACCAATCTGAGGTATCAAGTGACAATGACGAGCTCATTGAAAAAGGGATGTTAAAGAAAATCACTTATACGGCGTCCATCTTTAATTCGGATATCACAGACTTAATCGATGCACGTTCGTGCGAGACATTTGCTGAAGCATTGAAATGGGCGACAAAATGGTATCTATCTTTCTCTAAAAAGAAAATCGAGATTCAATGAATAGGAGTGAAATATATGAATAAACAAGACTTGCTCACAGAGGAAAATGCACTGAAAAACATCGTCAACTATGCAATGAACGTTTTCCCAAAATCGTTCATCAACAATTCGAATGAGTTCATTATTGAGCCACGTAACAATGTGTATTTCGGACTGTATGATGTGAAGACTGAGTTTGATTTTCGTTGTAAGATGTTCGAATGGTTGTCACGACCAATCGCTTATGAATTGAACAAATATTGGGCACCAAAACTACTAAACGGCTTTAACCGGTTGTTGAAAACTAATTTCACGAAATCGGATATGGAAATTATCTATGCCAAACTCGGGAATTGTGTCAATCGTCCGTTGACCATTCGATTCATCGAGTCAGGTTACGACCTTTCGATTTTGACGGATTCCAATCAAACAAGACAAGGGGCGTGAATAGGGTGAATCGACATACGTATGCACAATGGGGAGAAGAAGCATTGTCCATCTTAGCAAAGGGGACGTATACCGCTCCGAGCGGGAAGGAGAACGATATCAAGGAGCTTCTCACGACATCCATCGTCTCAAGTAAGCTCTATACGCCGAAGGAGGTCACACGGATGGATGCGGAAATGCCGGTCGTTGATAACCGACAGCATACGAGCATCGAAGTGACAAATGAAACAACTTTGGAAGCCTCAAAACGTCTTGTAACTGAAGGAGAAAAAGTTGTCTGTCTAAATTTCGCATCAGGTAAACATCCAGGCGGAGGGTTCTTGAGTGGAGCACGTGCCCAAGAAGAGAGTCTCGCACGTTCGTCCGGTTTGTATCCGACCATCGCACAAATGAAAGAGATGTATCAACACAACAAGAAGAAATGGGGATATTACTCGGACTATATGGTGTATTCCCCTAATGTTCCGGTGTTTCGTGCAGATACGGGGGAATTCGAAGAGAATCCTTACGTCGTCTCAATGATTACATCACCGGCTGTCAACGCTTCAATCGTGATGCGTTCAAACCCTTCTGAACGAAAGGTCATCTCGAACAAGATGAAAGAACGTATTCGCAAGGTGCTTGCGGTTGCTCGTGCGAATGGGGATGATGTCATCGTCTTGGGAGCATTCGGATGCGGTGTATTTGGAAACTCTCCTACAGAAGTAGCAAGACTCTTCAAAGAGGCTTTAGAGGATGAACGATACAAAGGGTGGTTCAAGAAGGTGGTCTTTGCCATCTATGAGCCAGGAAATCCTAAGAACAAACCTGCGTTTGAGCAGTTGTTTGGAATCACGAATCAATGATAGTGAAAGGAGTCGATAATCTTGCTGAAAGTAAACAAAGATGAAGATAAATGGTCACGGTGCTATTCTTGTTACGCCGATGAAGACTTATTACGTATAACCATTGGACTCGATGACAGTAACGCCTGTGGTCAATCACAGTTGATACTCTGTCCGAAGTGTCTTTCTACTCTTCATGAGAAAACGAAACCTTTTCTTCAGGACGACTGCAATACATGACAATGAAACCACGAAGATTCGTTCTTTGTGGTTTTTCTTTTTGACATTTTGTTTTTAGTTACTCCAGAGCATAGGATACAGAAACGGAAAAATGGTGTGAATATCACAATATAGTTAGGTAAACAAATCTGTTAGAGGAGTGTTGCGGATGAGTTGTACAGAGGTGTATGGCATCCATCAGGATGGTTCGGTGAAGTTGTATGAGGAAGTTGATAATTCATGGGGAATGCACCCGTTTATCTGGCGTGAGATTGAAGAACGCCATCTTCCGATTTTTCGCCCACACTCTATTCCTGCGAGAATCCCAGACGATAAGATTGAATCTTATATGGGTTTTCGACCATCACGTTTCTCACTTGAGGGACTGAAAGAGATATGGGATTTATTTAATACTCAACGGCTTACGAAGACGGAGAGATGGATGTTGGGGAGTACATTTGACCGGGTCATTGTCATGAAGGAAGGATTTGACGAACTGATTCAAGCATTTCGTACATTCTCAGATAAAGAGAATCATAGCCTCAATGAATTGGCGAATGTCTATGAAAAGATGCAGGCAGACGATGACATCATCGGTGTCGCTTGGAGTACTAGCTTGGGGGATTATCCCTGGTTTGATGTCGAGTGGGTCGATGCGAGTCATCCGGACTACGAAGAACTGGATGCCGGTGAGGATGGTTTTAGCCCGATTCATGTGCCCTACAACATCTTGACCTCTAAGAATCCAAAACATTGGATTCTAAATGAACGTATGAAGGGTTACACACAGGAGGTCTCGACATGAAACCTATCGAGATTTGCCCGACTTGTGGCGCCAAGATGGATGCAGAATTTGTAGATATCGGCATCGGATTTCAGCAATTGACACCATATGAGTGTGGCGTTTGTGAAGATGTTAAGTATCATTACTTTTCGTACAAGGAACATACGGAGTCGTTAGGTGCACGACCATTATCCTATGATGAATGGATAGCACAACTTCCTACGAGTCAAATGAAAACAAAGGAGAGTGAATGATGATGGCGACAGATAAACAAAAAGCTTTAATCAAGCGAATTGAGAGGTATCTTCCGGTCAAATATGAAGGGAATAGTGTGAAGGATGCAAGTGCGTTCATCACGAAGCATCTCCCTGAATATCGGGAAGTGGTTGAAATTTGTAGTTCAGCGATGTATGACGCCTTGATGGTGGGCGACCATTAATTGAAATGGAGATGAAGGAAAATGTACATTCGATATGAGTTATTTTTCGATGGTATCCCTCAAGACATCGGGTTCATGAATGGCTTGGGAGAAATCGAACTGAGCTACGACGAGAACGAAGAGCTGATGGACGTGTTCGAAAAAGAGTTGCCGCTCGTTCCTCAAAGTGCATATAAAGATTCATGTTCAGCGTTTTATCCGGCATGCTACTTCACCGAGCAGGGGATACGGAAGTTTGACAAGCACATCGAATGTTTGATTGATGCAATCCATAACAAACAATGCAACTGGACTGTCAATAAGATTACGTTATCAAACGTATCGAGTGAAGACATCTTATACCAAGACGATTATCAAGCGGTCATCAAGACCCCTTATGCGTCTAATGAGTTGACTGCTTAAAGAAGCCTTTTGGCTTCTTTTTCATATTCTCCTCTTCATTCGAATAAGATAACGATGTATCAATCAAAGGTGTGGATTCACAATTTACTTTAAAAAGGAGACCGATTTTATGGCAAAATTACTGAAGACGGCATCAGAAATGCAATGTGTAACACGAGAGGTCAAACATTATTTTATTTCGAAATTTTACCCTGCTCATGAGCAACGTTGTCACAATGACCGATGGATGGAGCCTGACCAATGGCTAGAAATCGAAGTGGACGAAGACACATATAAAGCGACGAAACGTTCAGATAAACGAGGGATTCAAATTGAAGAAATTCATGTCCCGTATGACGAGTTCGTTTCCAAGTGGGAAAAACAACTCCCAGTCTCACTGCGTTGGGCACAACGTTTGCCAAACCTTGAGAACGTAGAAAATGCTATTTTCGCAGTGAAACAATATGGATATATCCTTGATGTTCAATGCGAACAACTTTCTCAGCTGAACGACATTCATTCAGAGTTGAAGCTCAAAGCAAAGCGGGCTGAACGTGAAGGTCTCAATGAAATACTCGTTTCTCTCCAACCAAAACTTGAAGCGCTTCAAGCAGAGGAAGAAGTGAAACGACGTGAAAAAGCCGCCCGAGATGCTGAAAAAGCGGAGCTGAAGCGTTTGAAACGAATCGCAAAGCTGAAGAAAGAGTTGGGAGAACTGGAGCAATAAGAATAAAGTCAAACGATTAGGAAGGATGAATAAGATGGGTGCAAAAGGATTGATTCGGATTCAGGACAGCATAGAATCACTTCAGGATGACATAAGGGGAACACGAAGCTACCCACGACTTGACCGTAGATGGCAAGATGTCCTGGAGCTCAGTAGACAGAAGCGTGATGACGATAAATACCTGATGGAGTTAGATAGTTTACTCCATGTCATGGAGCGGTTATCAATCTATGAAGACATCCTGGAACACGTTCAGAAAATTGGTGGGAAACGAGTCATCGATATCGGGTGCGCTAATGGACATCAGAGTGAGGTTTTTATTAATTCTGAGGTCAAGTATTCTGGATTGGAGTTGTTTGAAGTGGATTTCTTCAATCGAGACACATGTGAATACAAGGTTGCCACCTACCCATGTGAATTAAACACATCAGACGGTGATGTCGGCGTTTCGGTTTTATGTCTGACTTGGAACTGTTTCCTGTGGGATGGAGAGAAAACATTGCATCAGCAATGTGCCGCACTCAAACGAGACTTCTCTGATTGTATTTTATATACAACATCCGATAAGTTGCCTGTCATCACACAATACTTCGCAAAAGTCGATAGAATCGGAATGAATCTTTATCATTTCAGCAATTGAGGGGGTAATTTGCTGATTCTTACCACCGCAATATAAAAGAGAGCGCATGCGCTCTCTTTTTCTTATGCAGTCACGCTTGGTCGGTCATTGTAAAGCCCTCGCACCATCTTTCGAGGTGAGGCATCGTTGTCAACGAAGGCAGTACGACCATGAGCAATCTTGTCATTGGCGAATAGGATTCCCTGATTCGATTTCAGTTTTAAAATCGTCGAGAACCCGCTTCCACGTGGGATGAGCCCACACATAAAGCCGAATGCCTCTCGTAGATGAGGGACTCGCTCGAACCCATACTCCCAATCTGCACTGGTATCCAAAGTGAAACGAGAGATGACCTCGCCATTCTCAAGCACTTTGAACGCCGGTTCGACAACTTCGACGCCATCCCCTAGAATAGAGCGTCTACGGAGAGACTCCGGATGCAACATTGCCTCCGCCCAGAGCGGATTGAATGATTTTAGCAAGTGAAATGCATTCACTGAGTCAAATAGTATCGTATCTCCACCTTCCTCGGCTTCTTGTACACAATACAGGATGGTAGCGGGAACCGCTCCAATCGGTTCGAATGTCGCATCGGAATGCAATCCTTGTGCATTACTGTTATCGAATACGACATGATTGCTCTGTTTCGAGCTTGTGATGGTGTTGAGGCTGTTCGCCCTGAACATCGTCCCAAATTTTTCACGATTATACGTAGTCACATATGTTCCACCCAAATGAAGTTTCTCTGCCACATCCAAGATTAGTTCATCCGGTTGTCGTTCATCCTCAATTTCAAATATGACAAAGCCATATTCATTAAATCGTCGTATCAACTCCAATTTTACTTCTTCCGTCAGTTTATCCACATTCACAGCTGTTGAAGCATCTCTATCATCAATCTTGCTGTTTACGCTCCGTTCTTCCACTAATACAAATGGTTTCATAATTACATCCCCCTTTGTTCTCATATCATTAAAATTTACAGGCGAAAATCCTGAATAACCCATTTTATTGGCTGAATGTTAAAATATTCATAGACTTTTTTTAAAAACCATTGATTGTGGCAGTTGCTATCGGTTAGACTATCAGTGTTGTGTCGGAAGGTTAAATGTCTGGCATGATGTCTCGTTCCCTAGTATATTTTTCATAGCCCTGAAAACTTACAAAGGTAACAAAATGATGTTTGGGGTCTGTCACCCCCTTACGCAAACAAAAAGAGCCCAATGCATAAGCAGGGCTCTTTTTGTTTGCATTATTCAGTCGGTTCCGTCACACCTTTTTCAAGGAATACGATGCGACTCTTCGCTTTATTCTCTGTCATGACGAAGACTTGAATATAACTTCCTCTTAACGTGAACGTATATTCACCATTTTGATTCGTGTAGGCTGTTTGTAGGTTCCCGTAGCTATAGTAGTCACCATAACTCGACTTCTGTAGGAACACTTTCGCATTCGGAACTGGTCGCCCGCTAGAATCGGTCACTTTACCTCGGATGTAATGACTTGAATATCCCGAAACGCCCAAACTGATTTTATTTGGAACGGTACCCACTACCGGAGCCGGTGGATTGATGGTCACCGTTGTAATCGCTTGACCTGAAGGGGTCTGGATTGAAAGGTTCGTTGTTCCGACTCGTGCATATACCATTCCGGTGGAGTTCGCCCGTACTTGCCCGGAGTAACTGCCATTCGCATTTGTTGTGACCGTGCCTGAGAATGCACCAGAAATGGTCACTGTTTGGTTCGCCACAGGTTTTCCATCTTGGTCGAGGAGAATACCAGAAACGGTGTAATATTTCCCTTGTTCCATTGTGCTAGGCTTGTTCATCGTCAACTGTTTTGGTGTAGAAGTCACGACACTTACACTTGTAAGAGCATCTCCGTTCGGAGTCGTCATGGACACCGGTTGACCCTCGATTGTCGCAGTTACGTCTCCTGAACTGTTCGCTTCGAGTGTGGCGTTGAATGCGCCATTTTCATCGGTAGTGAAGGTTCCGCTCAAGGCACCATCCACCTCAACCTTGGCGTTCGGAACAGGGTTTCCATATGCGTCTTCAACAACGCCTGAAACAGATACACTCTCTCCTGCGTTGACGGTATCAGGAAGAGATACGACTACCTTTTCTGGTGTTGCGGAGTTGACAACAATCACATCACCCATCGTATATTCGAATCCGTCTCCCTTGATAGTAAGTCCACCTGTACCGGTCTTGGTCGGAGCTTCATAATCAAACATAAATTCCCCATCTACTGTAGGGTTCTCATTCGATACCACGCCGACATCCGTTGACACATCGAATGAAGTGCCATCTTTCACGCTGTTCCCATAGAGGTCTTCAGCTTCCCCTTTGATGGTGTAGTCTTCACCGGCAACGATTTTATCAGGAAGTTCAACATCAACGGAATTTGTTTTACCTGGCGTGAATTCTACCTCAGCACTGCCGGTTTCGATGACACTGTCTTGGAATGCGTTGTCTACGAGCTGATACGTCAATGACACATCATTCGCAGAGTGCTCTGAAATCTTCACCTCTGCTTTCCCGTCCTCAAGCTGTTCAATGATGGGTTCGGTCAAAGTCGAGGCAACTTTGGCATTTCCTTCTCCTTTACCTTCGACGATGATTGTTGCATCGATAGCAGGGTTCCCGTAATCATCTGTTGCTTCAACCTTGAGAATCGCATCTTCTTCAACCGATACTTGCACATCTTTTAGTTCTGCAGAGAGCTGAGATGCTTCTCCTACACCAGAACCGGTTTTGAATACGACTCCTTCATCAAAGTTGACGACCGGAAGATTGCCTTTCAATGCCTTCTGATAATCACTCTTCACAAGAACAGTTGCCGAGTACGCCGTATATCGGTCAAAGTCTTGATGTTTCTCGATAGAGACGACACCGTCCTTATAAGATGCTTGATGAAGCGTCTTGTCTCCAGATTCGGAAGTCAAGAGGACTGCGAAGTCTTGTTTCTCCAATTGCTGACGATTTGACTTGAAAGAATGGTCATTTTGGTCAACAGAGAACTGCACGATTCCATTTGGTGCAACTAGACCAAGAGGTGCATCTTGTAATGCCACGACATGCTCCAATCCACCTTTTACCTTTGCATTCATACTCTTCTGCTCTGAAGGGCTCAGGCTTTCAGATTTTGCGAGGGAAGTCATCGGACTTACCACCATCGTCGCTGATAATACCGTCAAGGCGACTTTCTTAGTTCTCTTACTTTGATTTACTTTCAAACTATCTCCTCCTAGTGTGCACAATGAATATGCTTGTTTATTTACAAATGAAATCCCCACCAATACGGAGTGGGGTTTATTTGTTCTAGTGATATAGTAGTTCTGTCATTTTAAGAATATTCAACCGAGGCGGTTCTACTCATCCCTTTATTTTGACTATAGTCAAAAAATATGATATAATACTTATACATTCCTTCTAGGGAGGTGGAACATCTTGAAAGAAAGCACTCTTTATGAACCTGTGAAGCGATTCTTGCTTCGTAGTGGATGTTCTGATGTCTATGCCGAGGTAGGGAATTATGATGTCCTCGGGTTGCATGGGACAGTCAATTTCATCGTCGAGATGAAAACATCATTGAACTTCAAGGTAATTGACCAGGCGCTCATAGCCTTGAAATCGGCTCAATACGTGTACATTGCGGTACCACAACGTAAAGGGCAAGTGCCTAAGTCAGTACAGTTACTTTTGAAACAATATAGAATCGGATTGCTTTATGTTGATGGGCAAGAGGTCACTGTCATGGTGCCCGCTCGATATAGTCGGACGGCGACCAAGAACAACGGACACCTGACCATCCGCAATTGTATACGACCTTATCAGGATGAACTGATAGGGGGAGTGAAGTCTGGCGAGAAGAAGACGGACTATAGCGTGACCATCGATACCATCCGCTCATTCTTGAGATATAGCAGACGAGGACGATGGACGACCGTTGAGCAAATCCTGTATTGTTGCGAGACACATTATGCGAACCCTCGCCCTTCGGTCATGGCGACATTACGTGCTGAATGGAACAAAGATTGGGTGGAGACAAGGAAAGTCGGACGTAAGATAGAATTTCGGTACAAAGGAGATGTGGACAGAGATGAAACTACTGGGAGAAGACAGAGAACGATTTCCGGATGAGTTGCTCGTGAAAGCTTATCAAGAATATCAATCAGAGGAATCGTTCGAATCCGCATTGATTGTGAAAGAACGGCTCTTACAAAATCAACAACTCTGTCCTGAAGATGAGTATGCGATTACGGAGCGTTTTGTTGTCAAGACGCTCGCCAAGCGATTTGTAGAACAATACGTCAAAACCCACAGCGACTGATTGTGGGTTTTTATCTTGTCTGATGAATGAATGAGGATTGCCTGAATAAAATAGAGCATGAACAAAGAGTTGGCAGTGACACATCACTTTATTAAAGGGGAGCATGCATATGCATATTCATGAGGTCAAAAAGTTATGCGAGAAAGGTGCACGTTGGGCGGAGCGGAGAGCCAAATGGAATTTTGGAGAACGCAAGCAGTCCTACCTTCATCTTGCTGAACAGTTTCGAGAAGTCGAGAATGACATCGAACGCATTGTGGAGAGGATGAATGACTTTGTTCTTTTGGAAAAAGCACTCTATCACATAGATGTTTTTGACGGCAAACACTTCAGGTGGATGAAGATTCATGAGATTCGTCAATGTCTGCAGAAGATTGAGCGACAGGCTGTATGCACGCTCTACTATCTGAACGATATCGAGATAGAATGGAGAGAACAACGTGAATACGCTCGATAAAAAGAGACCTCAATGGGGTCTCTTTTTGATGACCTTGCTTATATCTTTTCTAGGAATACTTCGATATTCTAGTATGGGGAGGGGATATCATGACTATCAAAAAACGAGACCCTGAGAAATGGCATCAGCGTCAAATGCCATCGTATATCGAGGTAGGAGAAAAGACTGGACTGATGTTCGAGGACAACAACGGTCAGATACGGACGAGAGCCGAATTCTACGAGATGATGGAGCTTGGTAAATTGTTTTATGACACTCCGGGCGTGGATGAATGGATAACACGTCAAAACAAGATGACACCTTTGTCCACTCATGAATTATTTGAGATGTCGGAATTGGTTGATGAGAAACTCATCCTTCCAAAACCGAGATATACGGAGAAAAAACTTCGAGAATATCAACGAATCGAATGTGATTGGTGTGGGACTATCAAAGAAGGGGAGAAAGATTCATCATTCTTCGTATTGCACGCACGCTTGGACGACAAGCAAAGTGTCGAAGGAAGCTGTTGTCAAAAGGCTTGTGCTGAGAACCTGTGGTATGACCAGGTCATTGAGTGGGTGAATGAGAAGGGATTAAGCGATGTCGTTCATACTGACAAACATATCGGAGCAGAAGGATGACCCTCAACGGGTCGTCTTTTTTATTTAAGTCTCCTGTTGCATAGGATAGAGCATCTCAAACAAAAGAAGGGATAATCTCTATACGATACAGGAGGGATACATGATGATTTTGTATCATGGCACGACAAAGGAAAAATCGGAGAACATCGAAAGGATAGGGTTTTCTTCTGAATATCAAGGGGAGAACGGGAACCATCTCGGAGCAGGTATCTATCTGGCAACAACAAAGAAGCGAGCCAAATGCTACGGGAATGCCATTGTGAGTGTTCAGGTCAATCCGGAACGATTGGTGATGTGGGATGAATGGTATCCGGATTACATGAATCGCTGTCGTGAGGCGTATGAGAGTGGTACACCAACAGAAAAGGTGAATGATGTTGTCGGGGAATCAATCCGCTTACGCTATATGCATGATGGATATACGGGAATCATCATTTCTGCACCCATGAGCCATGCGAAAGAAGTCGTTATCTATGATGAGACTGTCATCGAAAAGGTTTGGCTCTAGCTATCATCAAAAACGGTGAGCGGGTAGCGACTTATTGTCTTCCACTTAAATGATTTTAAATATAGTTATAAATTTAGATTCAAATTTAGTGATAAATTTAGTTTACTTTTTATCTTGTTCTTTGTATGATAAGTATATAGAACAAAGTGAGGAGTTGGGATAATGAGATTTCCTAAATTGAGAGACGTCATGATTAGCTTGAGCGAGTTTAAAAAAGAGGTCTCAAACCTTATCGAAAAGAAGGCTACAAAAATCATTGTCAAAAACAATGAACCGGTCGCCGTCATGATGTCTTACGATGATTACGAGGATTTACTGAGCGGACACAAGACTCCTGGAGAGACCTTCATCCTGAGTAATGGAGTGAAAGTGAAGATTGTCGTCACGGAAGAAAATGAGGAAATCGTGACGAAGACCTATATCCAGATGAAGAATTCGGACGAATTCAAATTATACTTCACGCATGGTATGACTATCCCAAAAGTCGAACAGACATTGACGCCAGAAGAATTGGTCGCATCTTATGAGATTGGTGAGGATAAAAACGATTTGTTCAAGATTTTCGAGATGGACCGTGAAAATAAAAAACAGGAGTGAGATTTTATGAACACAGAAAATATTGAAGTTCAAGAAGAATTTGACAATGAAGCATGGAACATGATTAAAGAGCTTTACGAAGATGCATTCAAGGAGTTAGTGGAACGATGAAGAAACTTTCTATGAACCTAGCCACTGCCATCAATCGTCGAATGATTGAAGACTATTCACCAGGTGAAATGGCGGGAGTGAAAGAACAGGGACTCTTGAACAGTGCTATCGAAAGACCGTTCCAGACGATGTTCGGAGATGAGCTGTATCCTGATATCTTTACAAAGGCAACGGCATTGTTCGAGTCGATTGCAAAGAACCACGTGTTCTTTAATGGCAATAAGCGAACGGCTCTGGGCTGTGTGATGTATTTCTTATATATCAACGACCAGAAGTGCGTCCTGCCTACAGATGTAGCCGCAGACCTCGTTGTAGACTTTGTGACGAAGAAGAAGTCGTTTGCGGATGTTGTGGAACTGTTAGAGAAAAACAGCGTATATGCAGGAAAGTAGAAAGAGACCTCTGAGGGGGTCTTTTTTCTGTGAACAAACGAATATAGAGACAAGTTGACGAACGGTGTTTAAAACAACCTCATGTAATAAACAGTATTTCCTTTCTGTAGAATAATTGAGACAAAAAAAGGAGG
Organism: Exiguobacterium sp. s163; assembly: GCF_018617135.1. Taxonomy (GTDB): domain Bacteria; phylum Bacillota; class Bacilli; order Exiguobacteriales; family Exiguobacteriaceae; genus Exiguobacterium; species Exiguobacterium profundum. Next base: position 46,071 of record NZ_JACSJN010000003.1, on the reverse strand, counting down.
GGATAGCGTGTTAAAAATGATTTTAGTTAGCATTGTATTTATTGTTGCATCCAATCGGATTCATAGAAGGGTTATCTGGCTGAGTTGTCTACCTTCAACTCCGCCAACAATCAAGAGGGAAACTCATGTTATGTGGATATTGTTTTATCTTGTGATGATGATAGTAGCAGTTTGGATTAGTGGGATTTCGATTCTCCAAATAGTCGGAGCGGTCGTTATATGGCTCTTCTTCTGGATAATGTTTCTGTTTCTTATAACTGTATATGTATATATACGAGAACGAAGAGACCGTTAATGGTCTTTTTGTTTTTGATTCAGATGACTCTAGTACAAATTTTATTAGTATCGAAATTTCTCCAGTAATTAAAAGTCATTTATCATAAAAAAACTTAAAAGGGTAGAGATGATGTCTGAAAAAAACGAAATTATATTTATTTAGAAAACGTTACTTTTCGGAATAGTTTGACCAGTTTCTGAGAGGGGTGATATACTACTATTGGGAGTTTGGTGAAGAACACAATGAAACGGGGCTAACAACATGGGAGACATGGGCATATCTGAAAGGTATTTAATGAATCTATGGGAGCATTTAGATTCTGCATGCGGGAGTCTAGAGCATGCTCAAGAATTGGTAGAAGAATGCGAATTCATACCAAGCTACATAAAACAAGGGATGAGCCAAATTGACTTTTCACTGGTGACAGAGTTGAAAAATCGAGTCGAAGATGAATTATTGAAATTGACCGGCAATGAAGCAATGATAGATGACCTGCGGGAAAACGGAGAGTGTAAAGATGAGTGAAAAACTGGCGTTTGAGAGCATGGCTGTTGCTGAAATCAAGACGATGATTCGACTATGTGATAATGACCCGAACCTAGATTTCTTGCGGATGCTCGGCAAATATAGACAAGAAGTCGTTTATGATAAGAGAGTCTTTGAAGATGAAGAATTTGATGCAATCTGTCAACACGTCTTAGACGACCTAGACGCAGAGGAGAAAAAGAATGAAAAAAACTGCTGACTTTTTAAAGGAGAATATGCCTTTCGTGAAGCTACGCAAAAACCATGCATTGATGACATGGGATGATACAGAGTATAAGATTCCGAGTGACCTCTTTCCGGTGTTAAACAAGCCCTCGTTGCGTTATTTTAGCTATGCGGATACGGATACATTAGGAGCGAATACGGAGTTAGCCCGAATATACGACAGTCTCGAATTCAAGGTCGGATTCTGTTATTCAAACATCGAACAGTATTCTGAAGCGCTCAAAAAAGCGGGTTTGAAGAACTTCAAAATCTATACAGGATGGGTTATCACTTATGGTTTACCGGTTCATCATTGTTGGTTGGTATGGAATGACAAACATGTGATTGACCCGGGCGTCACGCTTGTTGAGAATGCTTACTTGTTGCAAGCGGCAGAGTTAAAGAAAAACAACCCAGAAGCATCCATGGATGAGATGCGTGAATTGTTCGTATCGATTCACAAGAAGTATGAGTCAGCCAACAACACCGAGTATCGAACCTTCGGCAAAGTTGCACCTTTTGCCTTCTACATTGGCACTGAAACGACACCGGTACAGGGGCGTAAAATCTTCAATAAACTCATGAAAGACTATCCCGAGCACCCCTCTTATGCACGTGGCGGAATGAATGGTCAAGGTGAATCGACCTTACAGACCATGTTAAGGAACTCCTGATTACTTATATTGATATAACTATTCCGAAAAACGTCATTTTTGACATAAATAGGAAAAATGAATTGAAAATGAGTGGTGAAAGATATTGAAAGACTTCATGGCACATTCTTTAGAAGAGAAGATTCGGAAACGCCTGATGGGGCTACCCGAATTTGTAGCCGATTATATTTACCGGTTGGAAAACGTCAAAGAAGTTCAAACACTTTTTGAATATAGCAAGGATTTGCAGTTATTCATGGAATTTCTTCATCAACATGACCGTTTTCGTTCTACCTCCCCCGCTTCCATCACCCTTGAGCAATTGGGAACTGTGACGGAGAGAGATGTGCTAGATTTTTTGCAATATTTGAAGTCCTATGACAAGCAGTATCAGTCCTCTACGGGCAAGACATTAACCAAACGCTATCATAATAGCGATGCCGGACGTTCAAGAAAATTGGCTACCCTTCACAGATTTCTTTCGGATTTGGAGCGGAGAAAGCTCATCCCTATTGACCCTTCGAAGCATTTAGACATCAAGGTCAATAAAAAAGCCAAGATTAAGAACCGTCTCTCCCCTGAGCAAATCGAACGATTCTTCTCTGTCATCAAAGAAGATATCAATGCGACGACATCAATGGAGAAGGCGTTCCATGAAAAGGTTAAATATCGTGACAGTATCATCGTTCTCGTTCTTGCGTTCACAGGGATACGCATCAGTGAGTGCGTACAGCTAGACATACAGGATGTTCATTTGGGCAGTGAAATGAACTACCTGGTCGTTGTCAGAAAAGGCGGTGATGAAGAGGTTATCCCCCTCCCCGACCATGTCGCTGAAGAGTTGGGTCAGTATATCCAATTTCGTAGGGGGTTGATGGCGTTACCTGACAAACGTCATCAGGATGCCTTGTTCCTCTCCTTGCAAAAGAAGCGTATTCATGACAAGACGGTTCGTCAATTGTTAGAGAAATATCAGATTCGTAGCGGGATTGATATCAAAATCACTCCCCACGTATTCCGTCGCACGTTTGGAACGAACCACTACAACCAGTTCCAGGACATGTATTTGACCGCTCAAGTGCTTGGACATTCGTCTGCAGAGACAACAAGGAAGTTTTATGCCGACCCGGATGCTGAACGTGTGGCGAGGTCAATGCGTGACTTCAAATATGGAGGTGGAGTCTAATCTCCCCCTCTTTTTTGTTGCCTACCCCTTATGTTCTTCTGCTTTGAGGAATAGGATAAGATAATCTATATCATAGGGATTCCAACGAATATTACTTTATTTAAAGGAGTGTTTTTGTGTATTCAAACGATTATTTTCATAATTCCGATGAGATTTTGGATAAGTTGACGGAATTAGACTTTCATTGCAAAAGGAACGGGGTCGTCAGTGAGTTGGTTATTTTGGGAGGTTCAGGCATCCTTCTCTATATGGAGATGCAGAATGTTCAGTTCAGACCGACGCAGGATATTGATGTGAATATTATTAGAGCGACAGATGTGAATGAAGCCATCTCTCAGTTAAGAGATGGAGGTTTTGATATCGTTGGAGGTGTCAGCGAACTGCCTCCTAGAGAGGATTATATCCCTGGTGAGACCATCTTCGAGCTTGACCTTGATTTGGATGCTCTTAAGGTATACGTCCCATCTATCGAAATACTTGCTTGCACGAAACTCTTTAGCAAGCGGGAAAAGGATTTCCTAGACTTGAAAAATACGAATATCTTGAATCAGTGTGACAAGGAAACGCTATTAGATATGGTTGAAGAGTACAAGCCATATATGCTAAATCCTGAGGATACGGCATATAATGTACACGAATTGCTTCACTTTTTTGAAGAACGGGGTATATAATAAGAGAACAGATACTATTACGTAGGGAAAGGAGGCGATTGGAATGGTAAAACCAGTGTTGCATGATGAGTATGTAAGGGAATTAACTGGGCTGTTCAATTATCTATCTGATGGTGGAACTGAATACCGCAAGAAAACAGCGGAACTTGCGCTTACCGTTGCGAAACAAGTTGTAGACCCTTACGATTTCTGGTCACGTGCAAGAGCGGCTGAACACCTTTTCAACCGTTTACCTGGACTCGACGAAGAACGTCGCAAAGACGTTTCAAAAATGTTGTCTGTCACCGTTCGTGACCTTCACCGAAAGTACAATCGTAGTGCAGAGGTTACACGATATGTTGAAGAAAAGCGAAAGAAACGAAAACCTTTGGCTTTCGTATAAAGGAGCTTGAACCGTTCGTCGGTTCGAGCTTTTTATATACATATTCAAATCCCGTAGAAAAGAAAAAAACCTGTATTCACAAGGAATACAGGAGAATAGAATGTTCGCCGAGAGAAAGGTGACAAGCCTCTCTCCGCAAGAGAACATGGACACTACACAAGGTACGACCGACAAATCGTACACCAGATATAGTTAAAACTTAAGACATTCTATGTTCTCAAAGAGCTGAATATTCCGGTCATTTAAGAAGGGCTAAGACCTGCTGATTGTTCAACATGCCTTGTGACATCATCGACATGGAAGCATCCATGAGCATCTGGTGTTTCGTCATTTCTAATGTCTCCTTGGCTACATCCACATCCATAATCTTAGAGAGTCTTTTCTCTAAATGTAGTCCGGCATCTTTCAGATGTTCTTGTTTGAACGCTAGGCGATTCGTCACTGCACCGATGGATGAACGTTCTCGCAATACCATCTTGGATACATTTTGCAACACCAACAAAAAATCTTGGGCATCCCCTGATGTATTCAAGCCGACAGCCCCATCTTTTCTGAAATCATCCATCGTCTTATAGACACCGTTCCTATCGTTCCCTCCGAGACCATCTGTCCCTAGATATCCGAAATCGATATGGAAAGGTGAACCCTTATCGTCAATCGAGATGACGAACCCGCCACTCGCATCGAAGATTCCCTTTCCACCGTATGTCGCCTTGTTCGTGACCTGATGGAATTCATCAATCAGTTCATCTACTTCAATACGAATGGCTTCAAAGGATTCTTGTGAGATTGTCTCATTTGATGCTTTCAAAGCAAGTTCTTCTAAACGAGCCAACATGCCGGAGCCTTTCTCAGCCACACTGTCCGCATAATTTAACAACGAGATGGCGCTCGAAACATTTTGTTGAGCTTGATGATTCCCACGGATGGACAAGCTTAGTAAATCACTTTGCACCAACCCCGAAGGATTGTCAGAGGCACGATTGATATTTTTACCAGATGAGATTCTTTCCAAGGATTTAGAGGCAAGCTGAAAATGCGTTTGATAATTATTATTGATTGTCTTCAAGACAGAATAGTCCATAGTCAGACACCTCCTATCATTGAAGTAATCTCAAGACTTGTTGATTGTTCAACATGCCTTGAGACATCATCGACATGGAAGCATCCATGAGCATCTGATTTTTTGTCATCTCTAACGTTTCTTTCGCCACATCGACGTCACGAATGCGTGCATCAGATTTTGAAAGATGCGTGGAGCGGTCAAGGAGAGCTTCCGAGCGGAAATCCAAGCGGTTTCGAGTCGCACCGAGGTTCGCTCGTTCTGCGGTGATTTGACGAATCGCTTTATCGACGTTCCCTGCGAGAACACTTGCGTTATCCTTGTTGACCGTCAGCTCCATCCCACCACCCCATTCGAACTTGTTGAGCGTGGTCGCCGTATATCCTAGATAGTTCGTATCCATGTCACGGATATCAATATTGATTTTTTCCCCATGTGCACCTACGGTAATGTCAAAATCTGCTTCACCATTCAGCACTTTCTTTCCGTTGTAGGTCGTTTCATTCGCAATGTCACCCACTTCTTCAAGAAGGTCGTCCACTTCTTCTTGGATGGCTTTCATTTCTTCATCCCCGAGAATCTCATTCGATGCTTTTAGGGCAAGTTCATGCACCCGCTCCAACAACTTGGTCTGTGAAGCCATGGCACCATCGGCAACATCGATGAGCGATTTGGCGTCTCCGATGTTTTTACGAGCCTGTTCTGCGCCTCGAATTTCGATACGAAGGTTTTCTGACTGCATCAAGCCGGAGGCGTCGTCAGAAGCTCTGTTAATCCGTGACCCTGTGGCGAGTCTCTCCATCGATTGACTTGCTCGTTGCGAATAGGTTGAATATTGGTTGTACGCTTGCAAAAGTGCGATGTTCTGATTGATGTTCATAGATATACCACTCCCTTACTTTTTCTTTTAAAATACAATTATATATTGACAATAGTCAAAATATATAAGGTCTACCCCCTGTTCTACACAGCGAACAGAAAAAGTCCCCCTCGAATGTCGAAGGGAACTTCTATTAGCGTAGAAGTTGTAAGACTAATTGTTGAGATTGCATGGACTGGGCAAGCATTGAAGAAGATGCTTGAGATAGAATTTGATGCTTCGTCATCTCCATCATCTCCTTTGCAACATCAACGTCACGAATACGTGATTCAGCTTCCGTTAAATTTTTAGAGGTCGATTTTAGATTTTCCAATGTAAACTCCATCCGGTTTTCTTTCGCACCCAATGTCGCCCGTTCTGTCGAGAGTGTCTTCAGAGCCTCTTCAGAAGCACCGATTAGTGCCAATGCTGTTGTTCTGTCAACCACTTGGTTAGTACCGCCGGTTTTGAACGAATCAAGCTTATTCGTCGAATCACCCAAGACAGATGTGCTCATCGAGCCGATATTGACGTTCAGCGCTTCCCCGTTGGCACCGACTGAGATATTGAGATTCGCTGTGCCATCGAGTAACTTTTTCCCATTGAAGCTCGTCTTACTAGCTGTCGTATCAAGCTCTTCCAATAGTTCGTTGATTTCAATTCCAATCGTTTCTAATTCATCATCCCCCATCGTTTCAGATGAAGCCTTGACCGCCAATTCATTGATACGCTTAAGCACTTCCTGTCCCGTTTTGAAACCACCTTCAGCCGTCTGGATAAGAGAGATACCATCCTGAACATTGGATTGAGCTTGGTTCAGACCACGGATTTGAGCACGCATCTTCTCAGAGATAGCGAGACCTGCGGCGTCATCTGCCGCACTATTGATACGAAGACCTGAAGAAAGGCGCTCCATCGATTTTTGCATGAGTGTATTGTTCCGATTCATTTGATTGTATGCATTAAGTCCTGAAATGTTGTTGTTGATAATCATAAATATCAAGCCCCTTTTCGTTCGTTTATATGCATATTATCATTTATTTTTTAGACTATAGTCAAAATTATGGAGGTCTACCCCTAAAAAAAGAGCACCAATTTGGCGCTCCTTGTTCTTTACGGCATTAAGTTTCGTACCAGTCTCAAAGCCTCAATGTAGACCCATACAATCGTCATTACAAGTCCGACTGCTAGGAACCATTCGTACTCCTCCCCTGCCCCTTTTTCGATATAATCCTCGATTAACATATAATCATTGAAAAAGCTTAGGCTTGCAAAAATGAGCATCAACACGCTAAGCCCGATAGCCAAAGGCGAACCATCGTATAGGAAACTCGTATTCATACCGAACAACGTACCTACTAGAAGGATTAAGTAAAATAGAAAGCTTCCCGTCATCATAATGGCAATCACATTGTAAAATTTACCCCCACGCTTCATTTTCACCACACCCGAAGCAAAGAAAGTGAACGTTGCAATGGCGATGGCGAAGGTCGCTACGATAGCTATCAACACAACGTGCCCACCGGACAGTTTCAACGTGAGGATAGACAAAATACCAAGCAATACACCCTCTGAAATGGCATACAATGCGCCATATGCTCTTGCATGGAGCGGCTTGAATATGATGACCAGTGAGCTGATGAGTGCAATCGCAATTGCCACCCAGAACGTCGTCATCATCGCCCCTCGGTTCGCCTCCAAATCCCCTGCGAATAAAAGAACACTCACTAGAGACGACATAATCACAAGGGAAAGCATGACGAATGTCTTGGAATAGACACCCTTCCTTGATACGACACGGTTACTGGACTCTGCGGTTAAATCTTGTTTTAGTATTGGGTTTTTCATCTAAATGACCACCTCTTCTTTATATTTGAACTGGAAAGGATTCAATAGAGGTTGATGATTTCTTTCGTAGGTTGCAGATAATCTGCAATAAATACCCCTACAATAAAACAAGCCTCTACATATAACAGCCAAAAAATAGTCTTCAATCTTCTCATCATCCTTCCGTTCTTCATTTTATGCTATGCGCAAATCCGTAGATAATAACAAAACAGGGTCACTAGACCCTGTTTTTAGTGGTTCGAGTCATTTCTTATTCTTTTTGATGTCTCGAATGACATAATATCGCCACAATTCCTGTAATTCATCTCTGTTGATACATGCCTCGATTTCTCCAGTTCCTACTCTCACCAAAAGAAAATGAGTGCCTTGCAGGAAGTGTTTTTCGAATCCTTCTGTTGAAACCACAAGTAAGTCTCCGTCATCTGTAACGAGGATGTCCCCGGGTTCATGATTCCAATCCAACTCTTTTTCCATGGTCAATCACTCCTTGTTCAGATATATTTACCTACTGTCTCCATCACTTTTTCCGCATTAAATGGTTTAACCAGGAAGTCTTTGGCTCCGGCTCGGATTGAGTCGATTACCATGGCTTGCTGTCCCATTGCTGAGCACATGATGACCTTTGCATCAGGATGACGTCGGACAATCTCTTCAACTGCTCGAATGCCATCCATTTCAGGCATTGTGATGTCCATAGTGACGAGGTCGGGAAGAAGCGCATCATACTTTTCAATTCCGTCAGCACCATTCACTCCTTCACCCACAACCTCATGTCCTGCCTTCTCAAAGATACCTCGTAACATCATTCTCATGAATGCGGCATCATCGACCACTAAAACTCTTGCCATTCTATCTCCTCCATATCTACACGCCTTTATATTGAAATAGTATAAAATATTTTTATAGAATAGTCAAAAAATAAAAGTCGCATTAGTACTCTTCATCAAAGCACAAGCGCATCAGAGGACAATCACCATTGGTTATCCGCTCAAAGCCCTTTTCCTCATACCACGAGACGAGGTCAAAGTCATTTGATTCTAACGTATCGGCTACGAGATAGATGACATCCATCTCCCGTTCGACAGCCAAGTCGATAAATTCATCGAGGAGAGACGTCCCGACTCCACTTCCTCGTTCTTCCTCTTCCACCCACAAGTTCTTTAGAATGCCAACAGACTCCGAGGAACTCTGTTTCTCTTCGAAATGAGAGACGAGACCTTTCGACTCCATGTAGTTGAACACTCTTCCGATGTGCTCAGGCGAACAGAGCAACCCTTCATATCCTGCATCCATCTCTTCTAAAACATGACTTACAAATGGTTCTTGCATCCTTTTCACTCCTCAATCATATCGATTCTACTGTTTTCTCTTCTTTTTACATCCTATTCGAGAATTGTAGATTCAATACAGTTATGAAGGAAATCATTAAAACGTAGAATAAATGGAATAAAAAATAAGGATAGCAAAACTGCTACCATTTCAGGAGGATATCACATGATGACTTTGAAACAGGATTTAAAACAGATGCATGTAGACGAACTACGTTCATATGCTGAACTTCTAGAGCAAGAGATTGAAAAGCTCAATGAGGAGCTAGAGACAGCAAAAGTGAACGAAGGGGCTTATAGCATCGGTCGAAGTGACATTCGTTATTTCTTGTCTACCATCCTTGGGATTGAGGAAGAGTACGTATCAAGTGAGCTTGTAGAAGATGCCTTCAATAAAATCAAGGGTAAATTCACTCTCGAAGGAGAGTCAGATACCTTTATTGCATATATTAAGTCCACATTAGACGTGAAGAATCTTCACAATGTGTATTCAGGGATGCTCAGCGATGACGGTTCTACACTTCACATCTACTTTCATGATGAGCCAGGGATGGATACACCAGATGCTACGTTCACTGGTGATGCCGTGAATGGCTTGCTCAAGAAGGTCTTCGGTGAAAACTATGAAACGGATGCGGTGGATGACACATTCACATTTACCTTTGACCGTTCATTGTTGGGAGAATAGAGCTCGAACAAGATGACGACAAGGTATTTCTTATAAAACTATGAAATGGGGAACAACTATGGAACTGAAACTGGTCAAGAACACAGAGGAATTAGCTTTAATGGAAGTCGTATTTGAAGATGCAATCGACCGAATGAGTCATCAAGGGTTCAGCGGTCATGAAAAATACATCAAGATGACAAAAGGAGCGAATCATCAAATCACGGTATATGACAAAGATTCAAAAGTCTTGAATTCATTCGGATTTGGAAGTAGTGGATATACGATTGTCTCAACAGATACCGGCTGTCTACGTGACAAGGTGACAGCCTTCTTGCTCCGAGAACGGATTCAGATGAAAAAACGAGGCACTGAAATCGAACGTGAACTGAAAATCATGCCCCCGACTCCTGGGCTTGGTATTAAAGGTCAGTTTTGCATCCATTTAGGTGATAATTTCGCCGCATTTCTTCCTAGTGAAGAAGCCATTCGAGAGATGTTTGGAGAGTACCAGATTTACAAGAAAGAGAAAGCAGTAACAGGTGTGATGGTACATTATGCAACCTTGCTATAAGCGAGAACCTCTTTAGAGGTTCTTTTTTTAAGCCTCCCATCCCCTGCATAGAATGAATCATAACCATATATGGCGTACAAGTATGTACAAGATGAATAGAAAGGATGATATGAGTGACGGAATATCGAATGTTCTACCACGTGACACCAGAGTCCAATTTGGAATCCATCTTTGAAAAAGGGCTGATGCCTACCATTGGGGAGCGTTCGGCGCAATGCGAGTCCATGCCTTTGGTTTTCCTATTCAATTCACTTGAGGATTGCGAGACGGCTCTAGCAAATTGGTTGGGAGAGGAATTTGAAGATATCTATGAACGCCTTGCGGTCTTGGAGGTGACTCTTCCAGATTCTTTCCCCTTAATCACGACGGTAGAATGGGAATCTGCTTCAGGAACGGTAATCTCTCCGAATCAAATACAGATTCATCATTACGAATAACTAGAAAGGATGGTGTGACCAATGAGTGATATCATTGACCGAGCACTTGATGAGCAGGAAATAAGATTGGTGAAGGACGGTATGCCACACGATTTCTTGGATGAGTGTACGTACTGCCAAGGAAGCGGATGTGAAGAGTACCATTATGGTGTCGGAGACTGTCCGGATTGTCAGGCAACAGGATTCAAGTACGGTTTGGAAGCGCAGAAATATTCTGAAGAATGGGGGAATAATGTCTATGCGTTGTTAGAAACGATGAAAGAACATCTCGTAACGGAACATGGATATATTCAGAAGCGATTCGTTACACCAAATGACGAAAAGTTCTTGCTTTCTTTTTTTGGTCATCTCTTTTCAAGGGAATATTTTAATGACCATCAGAAAATGATTGATGAATTCCGACGTGAAATTCCAGGAGTCGTTTTTGACAAGAAACCCAACGTCTGTGGAAGTGTCACCTCTCTAGGCACCCTAATGATTTACATCGGAATCAGTGTCGAAGAGGTAAAGAAAAATCCTGAAACTATTGTTTATCCTGACTATGTAGTTTTGGCATTTGAAAAAGATGTATGTAGAACATTTGGTGGTGTGTTTTCGAGTTTAGTAGAAGAAGATGTTGTTGAGCTCGCTTGGCTAGACCTCGATTCTATACCGAATGACGCAGAAAGCTATTATGTCCGTGCTGATTTTATCTGAGACACTCATTTATTTGAGTGTTTCTTTTTTTATGTACAACACAATCTTACGAACGTGGAACATAAAAAAGATACCTTATTTCAAGGTATCTCACATCATCAAATCATTTTATAGCCCATTCTTTCCAATCGGTGCTTCTTCCAATCCTCGCACTCTTCAACCAAACCAAATGTGATATTGAAGAATCCAGGTTGTTCGGTTTCAGAAAGCAACTCCTTCCGATAGTCATAATAGAGCGTGTAGACTTTAAATGAAAGGTCTTTGTCTTTGACATAGAGAATCATGTCATCGAAAAACTTTTCTAGCTTCATCTCGTTCTTAAGATTTCGAATGAGCGTCTTTGGCTGAACATCGAATCTTAGCTTGGTGAATTCGCTTGCGTATGGTTTGATGTATTCCTCAATCGAATGCATCATATCATCAAGGTTGAATCCACCATTATTGTAAACGTCATAGTAAACCTTGTTGCAGGTGATAAATAAATTCATAAGAGGGTTAGTCGTCATCCCCCAATCAACCATTTTCTCATTGATAACATTTAATTCAGCTTGAAAGTTCCCTTGTCCATTCCAATAAGTATTCATCGTGACCTTCCTCCTCAAATATATGGTAGCGTTGCTACTCCAATGTTTCTAGACCATATATCGTATGCACCTATATAGGTAAGTATGATTATTTTTAATTGACTATAGTAGAAAAATCGACTAATTACTTATTTTTACCCTAATTTTAAAATTGACTTCCGAAAAAACTAGTTTTCATCGTTCCAATGGCTTCATCAAGCTATTTCACTTAGTTCTAATCTGTTTTGACATTTGATTATTTTGGTGACATGGCAGATTTAAAATATGATAGGTATAATCCCTGTTTTACAGTCATTTTCTCCTATTCATAGCCCTGATTAACGCATTGACCCAAGTTCTTAATTCCCTATCATGAAATATGTTGGGAAAAACTAAGAATCAGTGGAGGTGAATCTAATTCATGGATACAACACAAGTGTCGCCCTACCGGGTGTTCATCGTTGAAGATGACCCGATGGCTTTGAAGGTTCATCGTTCTTTCGTTGAGAGCGATGGTGAAATCGAGGTGATTGGACATGCTCACAACAAGGAAGATGCCATCACCATTGCGACCGAGCTCAAACCAGACCTCATTTTGATGGATATCAATTTGACGCCGAAGGATGACCAACATGGCATCGATGCGGCAATACACCTCTCTACGGCAATTCCAGATACAAAAATCATCATGTTGAGCGGAATCTTAAATGAGGATACTGTACGAAGCACCATCGGTCTCGGTGTGGCTGTGAACTATCTATTGAAATCAAAACCCGACAAGCTCAAACCTGCCATTTTTGACGCCATGAATGACACCAATCAAATCGATGGCTCGGTCGTCGGATTTATTCTTCAGGATTATCAAGAAACCTTGAAATCTACCATGCAAAAGCTGACCAAGCAACAGTTAAAGATTCTAGAACTGTTCTATCGAGGCTATTCAATTGATGAAGTGGCAGATGCGTTGAAGCTTGAAAGACAATCCGTCCAAAATCATCGACAAGGAATTGCGAAGAGATGCCTTGGATGGAAATGGCGATTGCGAAAATTGACCACTATCGAGCTTGCGCAACGAGCAAAGGCGATGGGGTTGTTTTGATAAACTTATTAGTACTTTAAGGTAAAGAGAGTGTGTTTAAATGAGAGTCATCCGATTGTCTTTCGTTCTGGTTTTAATCGCTTCTCTATTGGTTATCAATTTGCTGTACTTTGTAAACACACGGGAGACATTGATTAACAATCAGGCTGAAAAGGTTAATGTCGTAGTTGACAACATGGTGAATTCCATTGAATCGACAAAGAAAAGTGAAAATTACTTCAATGAGTTTATGGCGAAGGAGTTACGGACTGCGTCTATCGCTATCCAGAACGCTTTACCTCCGAATATTGAAGATGTAAAGAATGAAGACTTGGTTGAGTTGACAGAAAAATTGGGTCTTCAAGGTATTGCCCTGTTCATAGAAAAAGATAATGATGTGATTGGAGTAAAATCCAACATGCCGGAGCAAATCGGATTAAAGACCCGTGCTTGGGCAGATGGAATGTGGTACAACATGTTTAAACAGTTGTTGACGAACCATAATGTAGAGCTAATACCGGGCTTTGGGCAGTCATTGGAGAATTTCTGGGCAGGACCTATCGATACAAGCTCAGCAAATCCCAAAATGGTTAGCAAGTGGGGATATTATAATGATGGGACAACAGATTACCTAATCAATCCATTCATGGATGATGGTACGATGAGCCGGTACAAAGATGAGGTTGGCGTAAATGAATTAATACGAGATGCAGAAGAAGAACGAGACTTTATTCTAGACGTGTCCGTAATTAATTCAAACGCATTAATTAACGGTGAGAAGACAACACGTGACACGGGTATCGTATGGCTCTCAGACAAGTTGAAGGTTTATGGTGATTATGAATACCAATCAAAAGCCGATAAAAATGCAGTCGAGGTCGCCATTCAGGAGAACCATCCTGTACGTCGAACAATTGATGATGGAAACAAGACCCTGCTTAAATTCTATCAACCGGTGCCCTTCAAAAACGGGGACAATCTACAAGATGAACTAGTCATTGTGGTTGCCACGGATTATGAACTTATTCAAGATGAACTGCATGAACGGGTTATCAGACAATTCATCGCATCTGTCATCGTATTTATGATTGCCTTCACCATGGTATATGTCTTGATATTAATAATTACCAAGAGAGAACGAACCATTTTTAATGTACAAGAGATTTACACTGAACAGATTCAGTCCTTATTCAAACGGGTTAGAGAACAGAGGCATGATGCCAACCATCATCTATACACCATCTCTGGTCTTCTTAAAATCGAGGCTTATGAAGAAGCGGGACGATATGTCGATACCCTTACGAATCTTGAAGAGCCAACGAACGAATTGGTGAACTTGAGCATTCCCGCATTTGCAGGGCTGTTACAGTCAAAATTAGCCGAAGCAAATGAGAAAGGGATAGAGATGGAATATCATTTCTCGGATATGAACAATCTCGACCTCAAGTTGGATAAAATCACTGATATGGTCATTGCAACCGGCAACATCATTGACAATGCCTTTCATGCCGTCTTAGAGACGCCAATTGTGAAAGATAAAAAGGTTGGCGTATTTGGAACATATAAGAAAAAGGAGCTCACGTTGTCCATTTCAAACAACGGTGCCCCTATTTCATCTGATGATTTATCTAAAATTTTCTCATTCGGCTTCACCTCTAGAAGAGAGAGAGGCGGAACCGGAATCGGTCTTGCAAGTTCTAAGAAGTCGTTGGAGCGACACGGGGGAACAATCACTGTGTCTAGCAATGATGAATTGACAGAGTTTGTCATCAAGATTCCCGTGTCTGGTAAAGAGATTCTTAAAAATTAAATTTAGGACAAAATCCTCAATATGAGACAGGGGCGGGTCGGTCAGTCGGCTGAATCGTCCCTGTTTTTATGCACACGTTTTTTGAACCTCAGGCACATAGATTTCATCCACTTCGAAAGCATAGCCAAATCCTAGTTCCCCCAAGAAGACTGCACGATATGAGACGAATTTCTGATTGAATGCCTTGCCGAACTCTAACATTGCGTCTTCAAGCTCTACGATTCGAGTAATCTTATCTCCATTCATGACGATGACAACATCTGTGTCCATCTCTTCATGTACCGTTACGTATGCACCTTCTCCATATGCTACTTTTGCCATTTCGTTTACCGTTTCGTTTGTCATTGCAACTGTCTTCATTATATATTCCTCCTGTATGAAACCTCTGTTTTTTTAAAGAAAGACTCTTTCAATCTTTTGCCTTTCTTTTGGTTCGTTTTGTTATCTTAACTATATTCCTGATAGGTAATTTTGACTATACTCAATTTTTAGAGTATAACTATAAGCCTATTACGGCTTAACACTAAGTTCTATCAGAAAGCACTATAAACCTATTCATATCAACGTTTGAATCCAATTTTGACTATTGTCGAATTTTGTCGAGAACGTTTGTTCTGGGTCTTTTAGTCTATTTTAGATAGCCCATTTATCACCCAAAGTGACATCCGTATGCGAAGTCGTTTCATCCTGTTATTTCTACTTGGAAGCCAGAATTATACACCTCTTTTTGAAAGAAAGTTTATACGTCTTATGTTTTGTATATACCTATTCTATATATTGATTTGTACAACAGTCAAATTTACGGTGCACTATAGTCAAAAAATATCCAATTCATATTCCCACTCATTCCATGAGACCTAAAAAAGCCGACCCGCTAGACGGTCAGCCCTTCGTTCGCATAAATCTTCTTAAAGATGGAATCCTTCCATCTTTCATTTCGAACATAACAAAATCCGAAGAAGGCGACGTTTGGTCTATTTATCTCTCTCCCATCGAAGAATGTCTCGGAGACCCATATAGACACCGTTTCCTCTTGCTCGGTAAATATGATTGTCTTTTTATATCCAAAATGTGATGTTTTAATCTCCTTGATGCGACCAACGATTAAAAACAATTGTTTCTCTTCATAGTCTTTCGACTCTTTCAAGTAACTTTCAATTTTACTTACTTTCTCTCTAAGGCATACCTTAGCTCCCGCCCACCATTCCGACTTATTTCTTTCGATTAGTTGCTCAACATCATCCACCCAATCTTCACGATAAATACCTGAAAGCTTTGGTGACTTCGGTATATCTCTAATGATAAACACGGGAACCGTTTTTCCCTTCCGATATCTCACACAGTTTTCCTTGTGCCTTTTTTCTATATTGTCGTATTTCAAATCTGAGGGATAGTAGATTGCCCCATTCGCATTGATACCAAATGGACAGCCACATCCACATCTGAATGAAATCTTTCCTTCCTCCCACTCTCTTCTCCATCTAATCCTTTGTTTTCTCGTCAATGGCTTGTCATAGGATATTCGATAAGTCTTCATGCGTTGATGGTCATACAACTCATACCAATTATTCATACCACTCCCTCCATTTCATTTTTCAGAATTTTCTATTATCGTAGATAATTGTTTGCGCTCTCACAACCCGAAACACGAAAAAAGACTGAAATGAATTCAGTCTTTAGTAGATGTCATGTTTTATGGTGTTCTGTATGTGTAATCGTTATCTAGCATTTGTTCTTCAATATACAGTTCCATCATGTATGGATTATTTGCTTCTATTGTAGCAAATCCTTTGATGGTCGAGTTCAGAATGACCATGATTCCCTCTTCCATTCCATTTATGAGAGAAGCGTATTCGTGAACAATGGAGTGGCTCAAAAAGAACTCTCTACCCGTAATCGTTAGGTTTCCAACAAGGTTTGAATGATGCACCATCAGTTTGGTATCTTTCAATATAATCGGGTTGGTTACATCCCCTTCAATCAGGCTCTCTCCACCTTCTCGTTCTTCCTCGTTGTTGAAACCAAAGAGCAACTCGCCTCCTTCAATCATTAGGTTTCTGAGCACCATCCATTCGAGGCTCTGAAGACGCTTCAGAGGTTTTTTATCATAGACCGTTACATTCAGAAATACACTTTGTAGATAGAGTGAGGCATGTGCTTCTTTTTCTGGTTGGACAAAGATTTTACTGTTTATCACAGAGAATGTGTTTCCCGCATAAGTACTTTTCAAAGGGAATTCTCCGAATGACGTGACAGTACTGGACTGTATTCGACAATCCGACGATGAAAGGAACACATTCTTTAACTCTGAATCATCGATGATACCTTTACAGTCATTTAAAGTCGAATTGACAATCAAGCCTGACCTCATCAATATATCCCCTGATATACGTGACCCCATCAGTAACCCGGACTGTATCCAACAATCTCCTTCTTGGCTCAACATCGAGTTGGATTTTAGTATCCATCCTCCCAAATCGCCTTTTTTGATTCCATGTCTAGGAATATCACGAGTCGCAATGATTTGATGCAATGTTCCTAAACGATGGTGAATCGTCTCGCCATTAAATTCATATTTTTTGTTTTTCATGTACTCTACACCTTTCACAACACGATAGATTGTTCTTCCGTAAGGGTTTTGCCTTGGATTTCAAATTCATCTGTATGCGTCTTGGTCAAGAGGATGGATGTGAAGTCATTCATTGAAACTTCTCGGAGTGTCAATATTTGATTCATTTGATTCTCGACCATCGCATAACCACTTAGGTTGGTAGATTCCAACAATAGATTGCCTGACAAACAGATATAGCCGTCCAGGTTTGCATTATTCAAATAGGTTCGTCCATTTAAAAGTTTTACAGGACGAGCCTTCGATATCCCCTGAATATTGTATTCCGAACCACTATGCATGACCAATTCAGTACCTTTGTTAAGAAGTACATGCTTCATATTTAGTTTTCCATTCAGATTGACCTGAAGGATGTCTTCAGCATATACGTCCTCAAGTTTACCGGATGCCATGATATGGCTGTCAAAGCGGTCACCAATCTTATCCGTACCATCTCTTCGGACTTCTAGATGAACATTGTTCATGTGGAGTCCGTCATCGACACTGATGATTTTTAACTCACCGATGTCTGACTTGAGAAAGCACCGCTCTAGAAAGATTTCACCATTTCCCCAATTCAATACGCTTGTTTTTTCAATTAATCCATGTCGGGTCGTGATGATTTTTTTCGCCTCGATGGTAGACTCATGTATCGAGGTGTCATCTATATCGACGTCCCCCGTGATTTTAGAGTCAAACACCACTGCTTCAATTATCTTACCGGTACAATGAATCACACTCGAACCTTGAATGGATGGGAGATGGCTCCTCCAACCGCCTCCTGAAATCAAGACATCTCCCGACACCTTTGCACGCTCTCGGATGACACCATGCCCCAACCAACAGTCTCCTTCATGAGACAAGTTCTCTTCAGAAAAGATATATCCACCGACATCTCCCATTTTCACACCATGAAGCGGGATGTCTCGTAATGCACGGATTTGATTTACGGTACACGTAACCTCCTCCCCCGCACTATTCGTGAACTTCTCCAATTTCGTCTTGCCTGTGAACTCATACTTCATCTCTGTCAACATTTTGTTTACACTCCTTTAAAGTAAAATGATTTTCATCATGCCTGTTCTATGCTGATAGATTATTCTATGGCAACAAAAAACGCTTTATGCAATGGTCTATCAGTTTAGTTAAACAACCATATTAAAAAGGGATGAGAATATTCCCATCCCTTAGTCCAACCAACTTAAGCATCTTTCTTGAGGACGATGCCAGTCTTAGGTGAAAACATAACCGGTTCTCCCACCTTCTTCATCTTTTGAATCTTATTCGGTTCCGGGGGGAATACATGCGGCTTCACCAACTGAAGCATTTCACTTGTCAGCGGTGCAATGACCTCCGTTTCCCACAGACGTTCTTCCAGTGCGATTATCATATCCTGATGTGTCGTCCGCTCCTGTAGCGTCAACAGCAGGTTTGACAAGTCTAGCGCTTCTCCACCATTGACCGACAGCAAATAGCGTTCTTCACCTGAGCATTGATTGTACCCATACGTTTCGCTAAAACCCGCAAAAAAGCGTGCCACTTCTGGTTCCAACGAAAAGCTCGCTAAAGGTCTAGGCTCTAACGTGGTGCCAGTCTTGACTTGCATCCCTCTATGATAAGTGTCGAATACAGGGAAATCTGATTTGAAGGTATCGAAGAATAAATGCATATTCAATAAAACCTCTTCATTGATACTGCCGTTCAACCATTCAATCAGAAAGTTTTCCCATCTGCGGTTATCTTCATCGTAATCATCATACAACCCGTCTGTAAGCAAGCTACTTCTGAAAAATTGAATCGACTGCACATCCTCTTCATTGAAACTCATGAATTGCTGAACTGTCATATCAGTTCCTCCTTAAAAAGAAATAGAATGTATACCTAAATTCAGTTTCTACTATCGTATTCCGTTCTTTTGTCAAATATAAAAAAGAGCCCGAATCGGACTCTTTCCTTAATTGACGTAGGTATCCATCAGGATGGATTGAAGTTTTTTTAAATCCAATCTCCCTCGTGGAATCGAAGGGTGGCTGAAACGAATTTGCTTTGAACCTTCGAATTGACGCAAGAGAAGGATGAAGTCATTCACATCTCCGTTCTCATCGAACGGGTTTCGTTGTTCATCATCCAATGCACTAAAACAAGCACGAACGATTTCTTTAATTTGATGATATTCTTCAGATGTCATCCCCTTCAGCACGACGGACTCCACTTTTGGGTGTCCTATCGGCAACATGTCAACAGTGTGACGCCCTGCTTGTTTATCGTACATCAACACGCCAATGTTGACCCATTCAGCACGAAACGCATTTGGTCGCATTCTGATGATACGATAATGGTTATGCTCGTATTCTTTCATGCACCTTCACTCCTTTTTTTGTGGTTCATCGTTCGAAGACAATATCGCCGCACAAGTTGACGTTTTCGATAAGTACCTCTCCTCCATGTTCTACAACCAGGGAAGAGAACTCTGTCATCGTGACATTCTTCAAATGTAAATTGGACTTTCCATTTTTCTTGATTTCGCCAAACGTATCTATATTTACATCTTCAAAGAGTGTTTTACCAGATATCAGATACCCTTCCGCTTGGACTTGACTGTCCTTTAGGGTGACCCTGGCTTTCGATTGAAGGACAAATTGTTTTTTCCCCATCAGACGATTCAGCTTGTCTCCATCATTCTTCTTCGAAATAATGTGAGAAGTTCCGATAGACACCACGTTTCGCATCTCTAGACCACTCTCTAGCTTGAATGTTTTTAGGTTCCTAATTGTAATGTCGGAGAGAAACATCGGATGATTCGTATTTACGCTTCTCAATCCCGTATACTCCAAAAAAGTATCGGTGAAATCACTTGTTTCTTTCGATGTAAAGCATGCCTTGCTATCTTTGAACTGAATCTTCGAGTTGATAAAATTCGCTCGCCAGATGGTCACATTGAACAATGTTGACTCATGTATGTTGCCTTCTTCATAAATCACGCTATTAATGAGCTTTGAGTTACTGACCTTCGTGTTCCCATCCACCATGCTATTAAAAAGCATGCTGTTTTCGACACTGGAATCACCGCTTACTTGACTGTCCCCGGTCATTTTTGTTTCCTTTGAGATACTTGCATTCCCTAGTACAACAGCGCCGTTTATTACAGCGCAAGTGGGATATATCCAACAGTTCCCTTCATGGGATAGGTTGTCCTCACTCTCTACATAACCGCCCTTATCCCCTTTTCTTACACCTTTTGAAGGAATATCGACTATCGCCTCGATAGGAAACACACGTGTCGTGTCTTCGATTCCTCTGTGCTTATAAGTTAGATGGACAGCGTCCTCTGTTAAAAGCTTGTACTTTTTCAACATCATCTTCCTCCTTACACGGACAATAAAGAACGATTTTCTGTAGATTCATTCATATAGTCCCGCTCCATTTTGATTTCTTCGGCAATTCTGCCAGTCCCGACTTTATGCTCATATTCTTGAATCATCTGTTCTAACTTCTTTGAATAATCCTTCCGATACAAATGAATAATTTGCTCATAGTCTTGTCTCATCCATGCACTCCCCTCTTGACCTTTATATGTTGTCACCATAGACCCCTGAATTTCTGTATCCTATATCTTATGGCAGATGCTTATTTTCTAGCACTATAAAAAGCCCTCTTAGAGGGCTTCTTCAAATGTAATGCTTAGCGACTTGACTTCTTCTTGAAGCTTGGCAATCTCCTGTCGAAGAACTCGTTCCATTTCACAACTCTCCTTGATTTTCAGGAGATGTGGTTCGATTTCGGTTTTAGCCTGATAAAAGAATGGAGCATATTCTGGATACTCGTTGCGTGCGAACTTGAACATCGGGAAGAAGTTCTTCTCGGTGTCATTCGCCACTCTGAGTTGTTTATCCGTGTCGGCATTCCCTAGCGTGTTAAAATTGTGAATACGGTCTGCCGTTTTGACGATTGCCGTCGAAGGGCTACTAAAACATTGGTTCAAATACGTAAACAATGCCGCTTCATCTTGTTTGTAATCGATATCCGGATTCTTCGTGAGGATGAGTACATCATCCGCTACTTCCTTACCGAACTCCCTTTTGATGAAATCGTAGTTAATCCATTCCACGTCCTCGATGGCATCATGAAGGATTGCAGTAGTCAAGATGTCCTCATCACGGATTCCGGAGTTGAAGATTTTCATTGTCACATCGACAAGATGGAGATAGTAGTGAGAGCCGTCGTGACGACTGTACCCTTTCTCACTGCACATCTCTTGAATCATCAGATTCAACGCTTTCAATGCTTTCTTGTGTCCGAGTACGGAAAGGACGGTCTTGAGAAATTTGACCCGACTTGAAAGTTTACTAGACATGTGCACCACTCCTTTTCTACTTTTATTGACTATATTCTATAATATTTTATTCACATAGTCAATTTTATTTATCTTAATGATTATTGTTTTCTGTGAAGCATTCTTTTACTTCTTCAGCCTGATTGAGTAGACTTTCGAATTTCCTCACAGCATCTTGTTCATATTGTCAGCTACGTCCTGTGCTTCGCTCTCATTCTCAAACCCACTCTGATGTGTTTCGAGGACGTTCCCTGCAATCGGGTCAAATACCTCTGATACCACCATATACTCACCCAAACCCGATGTGACAAAATATTTTTCCTGTTTTCCCATTCAAATTCCTCCTTTTTAGTCCAAACGAAATCCGCTCCATATATTTTCTTAACCTTTTATGATACGGTGACGTGAATCAAAATATGACGAGTGAACCATTGAAAAAAGCATGGGTGCCCATGCTTTAAAGGAATGATTTGATTTCATCGAGCGTCTTTTGATTATAAGTCATCGTGCTGTGTGTACCATCCGTCGTGACACATCGATACTTCTCTTTTTGGATATACTTGCTCAAGGCACAGGCGCTCTCATTCGGGACGAGCAAATCCTTATTGATTGCGAATGATAATACTTCCATATCTGGGTCAAACGAGGCGTACTTCCAATCCATATATGACTCAAACTCCCTACCACCATTCGTCAAATTCTCTAGCGTACTCTCTCCAATTGACGTGGCATATCCCCAATAGACAACATCTTCTGTCCCTATCACTTCACTTATGATATTGACTACAGCGGAGTAGTCCGGTTTTATATGTAAACTGATGAAAGACCCAAGGAACGGGCTATCCAATGTGACAAGTTTTCGGACATGATATGTATCAGGTCGATGATGACTCATTGCCCATTCGTTGTAGTTGTAAAATGCGAACAACGATGAAGACACTCCACCCATGCTATGTCCGACAAGGTTCAACTCCTCGGTTTGATAATCCTTTGCGATTTCTTTCATAGCGGCTTCGAGATAATAAGATTGATTGAACAGGTTATTGACATTCCTTGTGAAGACCACTTTGACATAACCAGGCATATACTCTTCATCATGGAAAGAAAACTTATGAACTCTCTCATCACTTCCAACAACGTAGGTCATCTCCTGTCCATCGACTCGGAGATTCATCTGACTTGCCACTTTTTTCCCGTCTTCCTCATAAAGAGTCACCTTTTTCACCTTGTCATTTCGTACACCTGACAACCCTTCGAGTAGTCCGCTCATGCTTGTATCATCACCTGTGAAGCCATGGACAAATACGGTTGGTATGATAACCTCTTTGCCCTCAGTCTTATTTATAGTCAGTTGTTCTGTCGTATCGTAATCTTTAGGAATAGAATCACTGACTGTTTCATCGGACTCATTCCAGTCGAATATGATGAACAACATAGTCACCAGTGCAATCACTAAAATCAAGCCTAATAATTTCGTCTTGTGATGTACGGATTCGCCTCTCACCTTTTTTTTAAAACCTACCATTCATCGTCCCCCTTTTAAATATTCATTTCTCTTTCACCCTTATTATCGTCATAAATCGGGCTTGACTTTAAGAATAATGCAAAATTTACCTGTTGTAAAAAAATAAAAAAAGAAGGGATATCTCCCTTCTCTTAAAATGATGTATCGATTTCCTTCACCAATGTCTCAATCTGATTGACCATGGAACGTTTTCGCTCAAGTGACTCTTGATACTGATTGATTTCGGATAGACAATCATTGAATTTTTCTGTCAATTCAACCACCACACTGTCTTCCAGACCCATGTTGAGAGCGGTCTTCATCTCATCACGTGCATTTGCCTTCAACAGGTTGAGCTGATTTAATTGTTTCTCTTTATCATATTCATCTTTTTTCCGGATGGCTCCATCCTGGTCGAAGAATAAACTCACCAACAATTCGTTTTCGACATGGACTTTCATGATATGAGGACTTTCTCCTGCAGTCACCATGTATCCCATGCGAACGAGATTCTCGGCAATCAGACTCATTTTCATTCCAGTTTGATGTTCACGAGCTACTTTATGCTGTGAAACATTCTCTTCTCCAAACACTAAGGACAAGAGTGAAAGAACATCCGTCATAGTTGGGGGGATTTGATGGCTTGTATGCCCATTGTCGCTTCGTTGGGTGGGCTCAGATGAGCGTTTCCCTTCCAAGAGCTGACGAAGCATCGTGAGCGGGTCTTCTGCCTGCCCTACATGTTCTTCTCGTGCCCCCTCTTGCTTTTCCACACTCGGTCTCACGAACTCAGTTGTTTCTGCTTTTGCTCGTTCGTCGAGAGCATTTAACGCTCCTCCGAGAAGTAGTAGTAAATCATATGTTTTTTTATCCAACTATCATCACGCTCCCATTTGTTTGTACATTAAATGTAACACTCATTTTGACTATTGTCAAAATGAAAGCGGTGGTAATTCTTTAAATATTCGTCGTAGATAAGACTTGCCTTCCTAGAACTATGTCGTTCATACATATCGGGTTCTTTCTCTGCGAAATGGATGGCGAAACAAAACCTCCATTTTGAACGGGATTTGGTGACATCTTCACATTCGTCAAGAATGGTTTTTATCGAAACACCTGAAAGCTTGCTCATCTCAAATAGTGACGAGCAAGTGTGTATGTTTTCGGATTCATCAATTCCGATAACCACAAATCGTTTGTATTTCTTGAGACGCTCACGCTCGTATCTCTCGGATACTTCATCGAACATTTCTTTTAGATTCTTGAACCCTTCTCCTGGAAGGAATACTTTGTTTTTATATACGGGACGCTTCCCAGAAATGACCTGAGACACGATATTATTCCTGACATTGAATACTTCTGACGCTTCTTTTTGTGATTCGCAAACTGCCAACAGCTCACCGCTCGTGTCAAAGACAAATACTTCTGTCTTTCTTGGGTTCGTCTTCTGTCCTCCATGTGTTAGATTGTATCCGCCTCTTCCAAATGCCTCATAAGACACTATCCAGTCCTGTTCCTTCCCGTCGAGTTCTTCTTTACTGTATGCAGTATCGATGACCTCCCATGTAAACGACGATTCACCGTGACGAATGAGTGCACGATGAAAGTAGTTCTTCGAGCCTTCTTTCTGCTGAGACAAGTAGATGTGTTGCTTCTTTCTCTCTTCAAGGCACTTCGTTGTCTGCCCGATATATACTTTCCCGTTCAAACGATTGGTTGCTTTATAAATGATTCCGTACATAGACACCTCCCGAACCGACAGTTCTTTCAAAAATTTTATTTCTTATGCTTCAATCTGATTGGAATGAGCCAAGGTTGGGCTCATTCTTCTTACAAATGCAAACACTTGCGACCTCTCTTGAATTCTCAAACGTATATGACCACTCAGGCGAGATGGATTGGAGATGATGTACCATCTCCATGAGAGACTCATAAACCCTTTCTGGAGGCATCCCGAAGAAGACCATGTTCCCTTTCTCGAAAGAAAGGCGACACCTTCCATCCTCTCTAGAGAGTCGATATCCCGCCGATACCTTCCCTTCATTTTTTGTTCCCGCTTTGGATTCATGTGCCTTTGTATAACCGCCTGACCTTAACCGTATCTCGATTTCTTTTTCTAACTCCATTCCATCACCCTCTTTTTCACTATCCTATGCGTAGTGATGAGAAGAAAAACTCTTCAATTGTTCTAGCATCTTGTAATCATCTGATGTGTCATACGCATAGCATGTTGTAGTTACACGTATCAGTGATATGTATATATTGAATTTACAAAGGAGAATGAATCATGAATCGAACCATTCCATTGAAGCATATCGAAATGTGGAAACCGGAATCACAAGAAATACAATTATTCACCCCTCGAATCCCTGTACATGCGGCAACTGACGGTGAGACTGAAACAGCACGTATTTGTACGGCGCCGTCAATCCCAGAATGTTGCATCGCTCATGAGAGTATCCCGTACATCCTCTTTGAGATGAGCGGAAATTCGAATCTGATAGAGATGTCCTACGAGTACTTCTATCACTTCTTGGAATCAGCCATATGTGGAATATTGGTGAGAGTTTATCATTTCCAAGCAGAGGAAGACGAAGTGATTGATTCAGAAACAATCCAGGAAAACAATTGGGTTTATGACGTGGAACGGACAAAGGAACATTGGATAACACGACCTATCCGCCCATACAAGGTCACATATGCCATCATCAATGGAGATGATGACAATATCCGAGTCTTGCAGGAAGCAGACACCATCGAAGAACTGGGTGTGTTTATGAGACTAGACAAATTGGACTCCTACTACAGGTCAAACCGTGACGAATCTTCTGTATTCGAAGCAAAGTTGACAAAGAAGGATGCAATGAGATTTAAGGAAAAGGTTTTGCTCTACTTCAAGAACAGGAAAGTGGAACAAGAAATAAAAGCAGTTGAGGTGATTGATGCAATCTCCGAACCACTTCCTATTGAGTCCGTTGCGGTACATCCGCTTCATACCGGAGACCCCAACCTTCCCTTCTAAATCAATACAGACAAAAAAGGCAGAATATACTCTGCCTTTTATAATTTCTTCGCTTTGACCATCCGTTCAATGGTTTCGATGTCTAACTCCATATTTTCCAAATTCGGATTGGTATAGCTTTCCGGACTCATTCGTTCCAGTTCTTTTAAAAGTGACTGTGCTTTCTCTTTCATCTCCGGCGTAGATTCATTTGAGTCACAGATAGCTTGGAGAGCATTTTCTTCTGCAGTGCGATAGTCTTTTTTCGGATTGTTTTTTAACTCTTCGTCACGCTTGATGATATCTCGGTTCGCTTCCATGTTCTTGTGAATCCTCTTCACGAGCTTATAAACGGTGTCTGTTGATGAAATTATCTTCGCTTCATAGAGCTGATATTCCCTGCTTCCGACATTTCGCTTCATCTTGTCATAGTTTTGCATGCTCTTATATAATGTGCGAAACTCCTGGTTCAAATCATACAGGTCATCCCAAAAACGCTTCTTGATATGGTGATTTTGCATCTCATCCCCTTCAAATGTTTCCACATCTAGGGGTTCGAGGTCGTTTTTATTGAGTCTAGATGGCATCATCTTTAAATAAGTTAGGATATGTGTCACGGTGTAGATACCATTACGATTCACATCTGGGAAAAACATTGGATAATTTTCTAGTTTCTTTTTCCGTGGCAAACTGTCCAGTCGCTGTTCAGCCGTTGCAATGTAGTAACCACCAAACGATGCGCCGACAGCTCCTATTAAAATCAATACTGCAAGCATTTAAAATCCCCCTTTTCGT
The DNA here is from genome assembly GCF_018617135.1 of Exiguobacterium sp. s163. Taxonomy (GTDB): domain Bacteria; phylum Bacillota; class Bacilli; order Exiguobacteriales; family Exiguobacteriaceae; genus Exiguobacterium; species Exiguobacterium profundum. Next base: position 18,988 of record NZ_JACSJN010000003.1, on the reverse strand, counting down.
TGTACATTTGACCATCTTTCGTGTCGAAAAGAAAAAGGGGAGTTCCCCCCTTTATCTTCTCAACGGGACATTGTTGGCTCATCGACCAATTGAATCGTCCATTCCGGTAGCTTTGATTGAAAGATGACGGCACGTGGAGCGGAATATCGATAAACATCCAAGATATCGTTCCAAAAGACCCCATCCACTCCGAGCATCTCGTCTGCGTATCGTAAGATGCAGAAGGTTTCAGCCATAGACGGACTATGCTCTCTGTCCCAACACTCCGCTTCAAACAACTTGGTGGTTCCGAGAAAAGCTTTAACCTTTTTGAGAGACTCCTTGTCCTCATTCAAGTCTTCTTGGTCTTCCGCATCTTCTTCGTCATACCCCCTATCCATCAACCAGTCCTCATAGCTGAGAAATTCTCGATACATCTCGTCATCTTCATCAATATAAGTGAACACCCATTTGAATCCTTTTACCAGATAGCCTCTTTCGACTCCCCATTCAAAAATATTCGTTTTGTCTCTTTTTGAGAGTTTATGAAAATCCAATAACAATGGGTTTTCCTTATGAACCGTATATAAGTCTCCTGAAAGACGTGCTATCCGACTCCATTCCTTCGGATGCTGAGAGATGGACAGACCACTGCCCTCGAACGAGCTTTTCTTGACCTTTTTAGTCATATTTCCAACATGAAACCATTTCTTAGTCTTCTTAAATCGAATCGCCATGATTTCTCCTCCTGAATTACATGATTGAGTCATACCAACTAATTGCCTGTATGACTCATATTATTCAGACGAGGAGATGCTTATGATTCTTTACTGTATTGATTCAAAGAACAGAGCCATTTTTCTTTGAGAAAATGTGCGTGGCTAGAAGACACTGAAATATATAGTGTGGCATCTTGCAATGGCTCTTTCTCATGAGCAAAAGCCGATGGAATAGAAATTTTCGTTTGCAATTCCGTCTCTTTCGACTCTAAAAAGTCTAATGGATGCTTTAACTCTTGACCACTCTCAGCATCGACCTCTACGGGAACAAGTGGAATCATCCATGCTTTTTCGTGAGTATCTTTCTTCAGGAAATAGAGTGTCACTTGTGATGAGTTCGCTTTGAACAATAACGCCTGGAGAATCTCAGCTTGCGAGTAGTCCACTTCCGAAGCATGCTTCACCATTGCGGTAATCAACTTCCCACTATAAGAATAGGGCAAGTGGACATCGATGTGATTGACGAAATCCATCTGTGCTTGCTCATGTTCAGTGACCAATTTCCTGAGAACCAAATCGATGATGATATTTATGGACAATGGTTTTACTTCATTTGACGTTGTCTTTTCCATATAACACCTCTATTTCTATTTAATACTTTAAGCGTAACACATTTTATACAATAGTCAAAAAATAAAAGTTCAATGACTCTATTATCAGTTGTAGCTCTTCAACATCCAACATAAAATACTAAAACATTGATAACTCGAAAGGAGTGTTGCCTATGCGTTTTTTTGAACGTCCGAATTTGGTTACCGCTGTCTTGTTGTTCCTTGAAACACTGATTGTTCTGTTCAAACTTGAGTATCTTTTAATGATGCCGTTTGAATATGTTCTTGTGGCATTGATTATTCTCATTCTCCTACCACTTGGATTCCATGCTTTTTACAAGTACATCCTATATGACCTTGAAGGTTTTAAAACGGTACAAAATGAAAAGAATGGAGAAGGAACGAGAGACTCTCAATTAAAAACATCTGAGTCACATCAAGCTGACGTTGATTCAACGAAGGATTGCACGAAAGTGATAATCCGACGAGACATTCCTTATCATGATGAACCAAATTGACATAAAAAGAACCGTTCTGGATGGAGCGGTTCTTTTTTAATATCCTTATGAAGTGCCGAGTTCAATTGCAATGGTCTCAGCCATTCTAACAATCGAAGTCGTTCCTTGATTGAATGTAGTTTGAAAGGTAACTCCATGCTCTTTGCTGAACGACTTGATTTGTTTCATCCCGACATGACCACTGAGTCCTAGTAGGAAGATGATGAAATCAGCTTTCTTGACGAGTGGCTCTAATCTCTCCATCGCTTCTTTTGTATGTCCCCATAAAAGCGTTCCTCCTCGTTTCTCAATTTGTTCCTGGTATGCGGAGCGTGCTGATTCATTTCCGACAATCATGACATTCATACCTTTTAACGTTTGGTCTATAGTGGGCGAATCTGTCTTTTCTTTCTTTGGGTCAGTTGGGCGTTTCCTCTTGTCGAAACTTTTTATCTCTTCATTGCTTTCAGAATGCTCATGTTTCCATGTCACTTTATGTTGAGACGGGTTGCTGACCTTGTATGCGACATCGACAATATCACCTTCTTCTAGATTGAATTGACGAATTTCTTGGTCATTTAAAAAGAGACAATACGATGTGCCTTTGTAAAGTATTTTTTCTCCGGTCAGACTGTTTGACTTCACAACCAGAGCACCAGATTCCCGCTCAATGATGCAGTAATTCATTTCTCCCCTGTCCGGTGCATCTGCGCCGTCTTTCTTTTCGAGCAACGTATAATAATACTTCGGATTCCCCTCGGAAGTATCATCAATCATTCTCTTGGCACCAACTAAATCCCCATGTTTGATGTTTAAATTTCTAACGATACCTTCTGGAATAAACGCATTGATTTCCTGGAGGTATCCTCCACGAAGTTTCCTCTCAAAAATATAGCCCTCTTGTTCTTCTATGACTTCGGGTATGACTTCAGATATTTCTTCAACAACTTCTTTATTTTGACTGTCGTTATTCTCCATTGTTGATGGTTCTCCGTCTAATGGCTTGCATGGTGGTTCAGGGAGCTTGGAAACGGAGTGAAGTATGTTGAAATACTCCATGATGATTTCTTTAGTATCTTCTATGTTCTTGAAATTCAATCGTTCCAACCATATCATCATCTCACGTTTGGACTCGTCCATTATGCTATCTCGATTCACTGTCAATCATCCTTCCAATCAAGTCATCATCACAACCAGTATATAGTTTCCAATTATAACCGTCTTTGCCTAATAAAAAAAAGAACGTGAATACACGTCCTTTTAAAGCCATTCCTTTAGATGTGGAAACTGATTTAGCGCCATCTGAAATGCGGCACTATCCGTATTTCGAATCTGACTCAAGAGTTGGCGAAACTCATATTCGTTATAACAGAGATTATGAGCATTCCCCTTCTCTTTCTCCTTATCAAAAATCAATGCAATCCATGCGGCTTGCACACCCATGACAAAGGGGTTCTCAAAATTGTTTTGATAACACAACACCCAAATGTTCGACTGAACGAGGTGCCGATTGTAAGAGCACGCTTCATCTTTGTAATCTTCCTTTTTCACGTCTTTCATCAAAATTGAAATTGCTCGTGAGAGTCGCTGATTGACTAAATGGACTTGGTTCGCATGAGAGCGTGTTGCTCTTCGTTGTTCCTCTTTCATCCACCAATCCATGGCATACTGTTGCGCATTCATCCTCATTCCTCCAATTGTATTCAATTCATACGCCTTTTTTGATATTGCTCTCATATGATATTCAGACTCCTTACTCGTTCATTCCATTATGAATCGATTGCTATCCGAATAATATACCTTCATCAAGAAAGGGGAGGTGTTCTTTTTGAAAAAAATGAGCTATACACCGTATAAGGGTAGACGAATCGATGAGAACAAACCGGTTCGACTTTATCGCAATCTGCATAATGGTAAGATTTCCATCAAGCAAGGAACGCTTGTCGTAGGTCACACAGAAGAAATCATCGTTCGATGCGCCCGTTTCATCGTCTCCGAGAAAAATCGCCAAAAAGTTTTACTGACTAAACGTAAGAATGTACATGCCTACGTAGAAGGATATGTTTGTGAATCGGCTTCTTCTGGAGAAGGCTTGAGTGTGTGGTACAACCCATATAAGACGGACTGTTTTCGATTAGCCGATAACGGATTACGGTGTGAGTCGGCATCTTATGTAAGAGTAACTGCAGATGGGAAAATCGAGGCTTGGATATAAAAAAAGACCCATATATGGGTCTTTTTAAGCCGGTTGTTTCGACAAGATGTTCGATAGGATGACCGTATTCTCTTTGATAAACTTTAGAACTTCTCGTTCCGAGATGGGCTTACCTTTACGTTGAATGATATCCACCCAAGCACGAATCGTGTCAGCACGACGCTCGATGGAGACGAGTGAGTATTCCTCAATCCATTTCTCATTTTCCATGATGAGTTTGATGATTTCAGGCTTGGCGTGTGATACGTCCTTATGGAGGAACGCCTTCACGAGCGGGAGCTTTTGCATTTCTGCAAAGATGAATTGTTCGACATCCTCTTTACGACTGAATGCGAGCTGTTTCCCAAGAGGGGTCAAAGCAACATACCCAGGTTGGGGAGAATGGAAGATTCCGAACAGTTCTTCACCTGCTTTTGCGTAGAAACGAACTTGACGTTCAGTGATGTCAAATCGTTTTGCAATTTTCTCCTTGTGTGCGATGTTCGCCGATTGACGACGAAGGAAGTATAGAAAATCGATAAAGCGAAGAGGATTATTTGCCAAAGGAAGGAAGTCGGCATTGGGTTCCTTTCGAAGTTGAGCTAAAAGCATGTTCAGTTCAGTGTTTCGTTCCTTGTTAATTGTCTGTGTCATGTGAGAACACTCCTTTTGGATGAGTTTTTAGAGTACTTTTTCTAACCATAGACTAACATCATTTTGACTATAGTCAAAATTTAAAAGGTTCTACCCCTGTTCGATGGGTAGAACCTTTTGGTTTGATTAGATTCTGAATGTTTTGATGTCGATGGTTAAAGTTTCATCAACGTTATCTCCTGGCAATTCGAATGCCCTTGCGTTTGAGTAAGATTGGGGGTACCCGATGCAGTTCAAATGAAAATGTGTGCCCGCTTTTTGGAATTCGCCTTGAAGGTGGACATGCCCACACACCCAATGTGGAGCGGCAAGAAACGGAACCGTCGTATGATAGCATCCATTTGGTTCATAAGGAGAAATGGGTGGATGAACAGGTGGGATATGTGTCACCATGACATCAATATCCTCTTTTTCAAGTGTGTCATACCAATCTGCAGAAGATTTGTAGAGCAACCGAGCAACATCTTCCATGTTCCAAACCTCGTTCAAAAGGATATACGCTGAGTCATTCGATACATTGCGATAAAACTCCCAATCCGCCATCGTCTTCGGCAGATACCACAATGCATCTCCCGCAAACCGTTTGCCTTTGAATTCGTGCACATTCTTGATGAGCGGAACCACATTCTTCAGATGTGACGTCTTTTGGATGACCTCATCTACTCGATTGAGTGAATGATTGACGTATCTTTTGGTGTCATTTTTGGACAAAAGATATAGGTCATGATTTCCGAATGTCCAATAAACCATTTCGTAATATTTTGAAGCTTCATCGAGCAACCAGATGGTTTGGATGTTGGACTCACTAAAATCACCCGCAAGCACCAGTACCTCACCCGTGCCATTACGTAATAGTCGCTTAACAAAAGCCCTTGTTCTCTGTTCCCACTTTAATTGATTTGTGATGAATGGAACCCAATGGTTAATATGAATATCTGAAACATTGTCAATGTTCATCTATTATTCCTCCTGCCTATTTGAAATTTTAAATTTTCCAGAACTCATTTCATGCTTATAGTACGCAAACGGAAGCGGATATATAAAAAAGGAGTGTCAAATGACACTCCTAGCATTATCACAGTTCAAATATTTCAGTCGAAGTAGTTCATGAAGGTTGTTCTGCGTCACCCGCTCGACATATGTTTCCTGGATGATGAAGGTTCTTTTAAGAAATTCACAATCTCTCTGAAGAGATTCATATGTTTCCACAATCTTTTTCACATATGCCAAGGCATCCAGATGTTCATATCTCGCTTGCCCGATATCTTTCGACTTCACGAAATCGCTTACAGCCACACATTCGTCGTGTGTCAACACCACATCCATCTCTCGAATCAATGATACGATTTGGGATGGACGGATGATATGGAAAGACGATTCGTTTTCGATTTTTAAATTTTTATTTGGAATGACGATGAGGCTTTTGACCATGTATTTCGATTCTCTTCCGAATTTCTCTCGAATCAATGTCTCTGTCAAAGCGGTGTGTCGATTGACCTGGTCAAAAATCGCATCTCTTTCTGAACGCTTCCAATCACTCGACTTAAATTTCTCATACCATAGACCATCTTTTGTAATCCGGATAGTTTTATCACCAGATGCTCCGATATTCTTGATTTCAAGAGAGTAAATACCGGTTTCGGTAAAGAGCAGGGCATCATTCTCGACAGTGCCCTTTTCCGCCTGAAATCGGGTTCCATAAAGAGGTAATAGCATATCTTCGAAGTCCTTAAGATATTCTCTCACAGACTCTTCTCCTTCAACCCCTGATTTAATTGCCATTCGCTCCTTCATCAGAACGTCCAAAGTCTCCTTCAAAAAATCGAGCTTTGAAGTAGCTGAACGAATGACCTCGGGAACATGTTCATTCAACCAGGTCTCCGTATTTGGATTGACTTGATAGTCGGTACAGCTAAACACATCATTCATTTTGAATGAAGCCGTATTGATGACTGAACGGAACCGCTCCAAATCTTCTTTCACCGATATCTCCGAGCGCACACCGCCACCTATGTAAGGGGTTAGCCGCTCTTTCAAGACATTCAATGCCTCTCTGTAATTCACATACGATTCTTCGTTGGTCGCTAAATGCCTTGGGATATGTGTATCTAATTCTGCCGTATTCGGTTTGATAGATGTCATATCCCGAATCTCGTCATCCAGAAATACAACGTTGTGTCGATATGCCTTTTGGATTCGACGAATCCGAAGCTCTCGATATGAAAATGGGATACCGTGGACAAATGTCGTGACTAGAAAAAGTCCGACAATGAATCCTAGCAATGTACCTTTTGGATAGTACAACACGGTCAGAAGAAAACCGCTGAAGAGCGTCATTGAAACGACGATTTTTTCTGTCAGCGTCATGTTGTCACCAAACATCAATTTCATGCCTAGGAACGTACTTTCGATATTTCTTGCAAGATAATCAATACTTTTCTCTACCATCTTATCACCTCTCCAACAATACAGTTGTCAAAACAATTCTAATGATGATTTCTAGAATTTGTCAACTTAATTTTACTCTAGATTCATTTTCGGGTGATGATAACTAGACTCTTTCATGCATAGGATGGTAGCAAAACAAACGAAATGGGGTGCTGATTGTGGCACGAAAGACGAAGGCGACTAAGGTCGAAGTTGTGAAGAAGAATCCCGGCGTATTTTCCGAGAATGAGGTTATCACCTATCGGAAGACCTTGGTGGAAGAGTTGGTTCGGCAATCAAAAGGCAATATTTCGGACGACGTCATCAAAGAATTGGCGGATAGTGTGTTAAATAAGGATGAGCGAAAGACCTTATGGCTCAGAAACAAAGGGGTCTTACAGGTTGTACCTGTCTTAATCAGGGACTATTTAAAGGAGGAGATTGTCGCATGATGAACCACTCTCTATATACAAAAGACTTTGTAATGAATGAAGTAGAACGGAATCGAATGGGATATGAATTGAACATCCGTTCCGAAAGTATTTCAGGCTTGAAAAGTATCTATCAAGTCGAAAATAAAGATTACGGCTTTAGACTGACCGATTGTCTATCTACTCTTGTAGAGGTTTCAGATGTTCAGGTCGAAAATCTGTTGATTGTGGATGGAACGCCTCATCTGCGAAATGAAGTTCGAAAAGTATCTTTCAAAGGGAAGTTGGTCTATGCTTATCAACTCATCGCTCAAAGCGTCGTGAGTGAAGTCATTCTTGATGAAGAAGGATATCGTGAGTTGACAAACCACTATGGGAATATCCCTGAAAATAATGTGGACGACTATATTGCTCTCTACATGAAAAAAATGTTCACGCTTCAGACATCCGGTGATTACATTTTACATCTCCATGATGATACGCTATTTCTTATCGACACGAAAGAACTGCCTCAAGTAGATTAAAAGAATAATGAACACAAAAAAAGCGATGGAGATTCTCCACCGCCTTTTTCTTATTCCAGGAACTCAAGAACGTCTTCGGCGAACTTGACCCGCATCAAAGCTTCTTTTGTACGCAACCTTGTTACATCTAAATCATTGATTCTGACTCTATCCAAAGCGTCAGCATCCTTAAATATAAGGAACAACTTCTTGGTTCTCTCTTGGAGGTAAGTGTCTTCGATAGTTTCTAATGCCCGAAGACCTTCCTCGTCAGGTCTAGAATGATAGGTCATCAAAAAGTTCATGACCTCGATGTCTTCATCCTCCATGTGCTCCTTATATATGTCAGAATAGCCATCTGAAATCAGATAAGACATTTCCAATCCTTCTTCATTTACTTTTTCTACACTCCACGCCCCATGCTCCAAGCAAGCCTCATCATGCTTTCTGCCGATATCATGATAACAAGCACTTAACATCAAGATACCTCGCTCAATCTCGTCTAGACCGATAGCGTTCGCAAGTGAAATGCAATGAAGCAGTACCCGGCGAGCGTGTTTCACGCCATGAAGACCATTCGGATTAGTGAAATAGTCCGGCAGGATGTAATGATTGCGCATGGCTTGATATTCCGCTACAAGTCCTTCATCAGTAAGGTTCGAAATTTCTTTTTGTGCGCTGATTAATGGAATTTCTTCCTCGATGAATGCAGTGCCTGGATTTATTAAGACCTCAGATTCTGAACGCCTAGTGATGTAATCAATAACCTCTTCTACACGAACCAGTCCTTTGTATACCTTGCCGGTTTCTCCTAAACGCTTCGCAAAGAAAAATGCCGTCTTTTCGGACAATGTCCAACTCATCGCTTTATCTACTGGAGTTGACTCATCTCCCATTCCACGATATATAACAAATTTTCCGTCTTTCATCTCAGCATCTTCCAATAAACGACGTAGTGCACTTTCTCGATAGTCTTGGCTTTGCTTTGATTTGGCATCTTCAATGATGTTCATGTCGAAGACTGTACTTCCATAATCATGACGAACATATAAATCAATGAAGCATTGATAACGTTGCTCTGAAGGAATCTCTGAATATAGTTCTTCAAAAAGAAGATGTTGTCCAATCGTATCAACTACGAACAAAAGAGTAGAGTATTCTTTATTTTCCCTCAACCTCTTTGCCTCTTCGATTCGCTCAGCAGTCGTCTTGACCATATCATCCCAATAGATAAAGCTCTTCTCTAGATTCGGGAATGCTTGAAAGTATGTTCCGTCCCAATAACAATATTTCATAATCTCATGTTCTTTCAAATGATAAAAGTGGCTCAAATCTATGCCTTCTTTTCTACATAGCTTTTCAAAAATGGCGGTATCTATCTTATTTTCTTGTGCAAATTCAAGATAGGGCACCATCTCACTTTTGATTACCGGTTTTTGAGCATCCTTGAAAGTTGCATCATATCCTCTAGTGTAAATGTTGGACATTGTTGTCCACCTTCCTTTTCCTTGTTTTCCTCATCATATTCAAATGGAGTGTGTCCTCATAACGATATATCTATATGTCTCTATTGAAACCAAGGAATAAATAACGTCAAAGCCCATATCATAAGTATTATATCTAAAACTGGCGTACCCTGCGTACATATCATCTAGTTCATAAGGTCACCCACTGACTAGAACGGCAAAAGTTCATGTCTATCCCCACATAGACATTTGTATATAAGTAAATACACTTAAAAAGGAGATTGGTCTCATGAAAAAATCTATGGAACTTATCATTTCAAATCGAAAAGTCGTGCTCACATTATTGGTGGCATATGTGTTGTATTTCTTCGCAAATCCGACAGGATACGGCACACTTCAGACGTTGGTATCATTCCTCATCAATGGTTTCGTATTTTATCTTGCCGCTAGTTGGCTAATGAGAACTGCAGTCTCAGGAACCAAACTAAAAGGAAAGAAATTACGATTTGTTTTTGAAGATGCTACCACGACCAAAGAAAAAATTGTCTGATTGGAGTCGCTGACAAACAGACAGAAGAGACACATTCCCCACAATGTGTCTCTTTTTTGTGTTTCTTTAGTCGTCATGAAGCATTCCTTGAATGCCATTTTTTCGTCAGTCGTTCCTTGATTTCATGTTGTTTCATGCCGTTTGCTTCACTCACGAAACTCGCTTCAATAATTGCATCTTCATCGATGCTCATGATAAGGTCTCGTGCTTTGCTGTAAAGAAACTTGTTGACGATGGAATAAAGAACAACCTGTTCTTGACCACTATACCCGCCTCTTCCGTTCAGAACCGTGATAGAAAGATGCATATCTTGAATCAATGCCTTGGAAATCTCCTCATGTTTCCGTGAAATAATCATCAGCGACTTGTGTTGATGGAAGCCATCTTCAACAGCATCGATTACCTTCATAACCGTATAGAAAACGACGATAGATAGCATCGCTGATTCCAGGTCGAATACAAAAATGGACAAACCGAACACAAATATATTAGCGGTGAAGATGGTCGTACTGACATCCATGCGATATTTTTCTTGTAGCCATACAGCTATCATCTCTACGCCGTCAATGGCTCCTCCCAAACGAATGACTAGACCTATCCCTAAACCTAGCAAAATCCCACCATATAGAACTATCAAGATGTCGGAATCTGTAATAGCTGAATGAATCGGATAATTTGAAAGGAAGTATAGCGTCACCAGAAGCGAATATGTTGAGCGAAATAGAAACTTGCGTCCAAGAAGTCTCGAAGTGAAAAGGAGTATCGGCATATTCAATCCAAAGAAGATGACTTCGAGCGGAACGCCCATTGACTCCTCCCCCATTATCGCAAGACCTGTCACACCCCCATCCACAAGTCCGTTTGGGGCTAAAAATAGCTCGATGGCTGTCGCTACGAGAAGTGAAGCGATAGTTAGTATCCCATAATGAAATAGATTGACGAATATTTGTGTCATTTTCAATCGATTTTTCTTGTTGCTCATGTGATTCCTCCTTTTTCTTTTACCAGAGTCCGTATTATTACACAATGATGACCTTGTCATTACATTCTTGTAACATACGACTTTCTATCGTATGCAGTGAGTAGAACATTTTTATCTAATGGACAGACAGATTTAAAAAACAATAGGGAGATGATTTTGTGAAACAGAAAAAACTACAAAAGATGCTCAATTCGATATGCTTTGCCTTGCTCGGATTCTCAATGGCTTACACAGCCACACCACTACAACAGGCGGAGGGAGCCACTCTGAAACGCTATGAGACAACGCATAATCTGAACCTTCGTGAAGGTGCATCGACAAACAAGAAGCGAATCCTAACCATTCCGAGGGGAGCAAACGTCAGTTTCATTTCGAGTCACAGAGGGTGGTTCAAAGTGAAATATTCGAAACAAATTGGCTTTGTCAGTTCCAAGTATCTAAAACGTGTCGGAGCCCCATTGCAAAAGCATTCTTCGCCTAACAGCAATAAATCACCATACATCAAGAAAATGATGGATGTTGAAGTGACTGCTTACACGTTCAATCACGGAGCAAACATAACCGCATCCGGTCGAAAGTTACAGGTCGGCTATGTTGCGGCGCCACGAGACATTTCTTTCGGTTCTATTGTCGATATCCCTTCGATTGAGAAAAGACTCGGTGTTAAACAACTGACGGTCTATGATAGAGGTGGCGCAATCAAGAGACTTGGTTCAAACAAGATACGTATCGATGTCGCTTTCCCGACTTACTCTGAAGCTATTAAATTTGGAAGAAAAACCTATCGCAATGTACCGGTGTATGTGAAAAAATAATTCTTTATTGCTTGACCACTCTTAATTAGGGTGGTCTTTTGTTATTCCTTCTCTGCCATGCATATGATGAGATACTAAAGGAGATGATGACAATGACAAAAAAAATATTCTTAGCAACGACCATCATGTTATCGATGGGAATCGTGACGGGTTGTGGGCTCCAAACAGAAGTGTCGAATGATACTATTGTTCAGTCGTCCCATGATGATGAATCAAGGATGCCACCCGTCCCGACAGCTCAAGAGCTGACAGAGGTCATGAATACTTTTGATTCATATGAAGAGTATCAAGGAAAATTGCTCGAAGTTGGATTAGACGAACCTGTTCATGCATTAAAGGGGATGGCATTATCGGGTAACGGTGTGAGTGATTTCGTGGCAGATATCTACTTCTATGAGGCAAGTGATGGCTATTTTGCGCTTTACGCACAAGGCGACGCTATCGTGAAGGACTTACCGGAATCGATAGTTAAAAACATATGGACGCCTGAGGAAATGGCATCCTACCTCACATCTAAGAATCCAAATTAAAAAGAACCTTTCCCTAAGGTTCTTTTTAATTTATCGTTTAATCGTCAATTCAAGGTAATTGTGATTCAGTGACTCCAATTCCTTCACTTCATTTCGACTCGCATCTTTTGCGAGTTTAAGTTCAATCCGCATCTCATATTCCAACCCTCTGTCAATCGCTTCCTCGAAGCTCTTATCCTGATAGAAATAATAAAGGGCTTCATCTATCTCAACCTTGGCTTCTTCGATTGAAGAATAGGACTCCTTGAGATAGTTCTCATATTTATCTTCGAACAAATAGAGACAATAGTTATCCAGGAACACGTTATCTCTAACCTTATAGATTTTGTGTATGCCCCCTTCTTTATCCTTAAAAGCTCCCGCAAAGAGACGTTTATCAAAATCCATTCCAGACTTCACATCGAACTGCTCATCGTATTTGGAAAGCAGATGCGATTCAAAATCTTCTTTGTTCACTTCCAACACATGTTCCATCCAAATCACTAATCCCAACGCACAAGCTATATAGACGAATACAATTTTTCGCATGATACCCCTCCTGTATATGTTTATTATAAATACAATTTTGACTATTGTCAAAAATTTATATGTGGTTGAACACCTCTTTGTATTGATTTCCGTGCCTTGTGCTTACTATACATAAACAGGATAAAAGGAGTGATTGATTTGAATCGAAAGTTGAAACAACAAATCGTATTAGGGCTTTTCGGGTGGGCGATTTTAAACGTTCTTTTTACCTATTTAATCGGAAAGCAACACCCATTCTTTGTCGTAGCTACATTGATATTTTCAATGTCGATTGTCTTCTTCGGAAAACGAGCATGGAAGAGAATCAAACACGAACGGAAAAAGAATGAGGAAGATGACAGTTGAATAGGATGGTGATGTTTCACATGACTGGTGTGAGTCATCACCATTTTTATATTTAAAGGAGCTGAACTTGATGAAATTTTATCACGTATCACAAGACATCCATCATGATGGAGTTTTTACACCACGAATCCCAAGTCGTGATTCCCGTATGGATGGAGAAGACATTGCAAATGAACGAATTTGTGTATCGAGGACATTAGCGGGATGCTTCAGTGCCTTCCCTGGTGGCGGTTCTCGTTTGGATGAATTGAACGAGGAACAACGAGGGTATTACAAGGTATTCGAGATAGACACTGAGAAGCTTGGAATTGCAGATGAGCACATCCTATCTTCGGAGATGCTATTTGAGAGCGGAAAGGTGGAAGATGCATGTTTCACAGACGAGTGTTGGATTATGATTCCTTTCACCATCAGCAGTGATGATTGCTATATGATTTACCTTTCGGATTGGGAAGAAGAGCCGAAGGACTTAATCCCTCATGACATCATGTTGATTGCTGACAAAGAATACGACGGTGACTATAGTGAGGCGTATATGGACATTAAAGGGGACTTCCCTTGTACCGTGAACATTGTGACCAATCTATCCTACAAAAAGGGTTCATTCTCCCAAGGGGAATCCTTCGAACACAATTATCTCGATTCTTTCGAGTTGGAAATCTTGAACGAACTCTTATCAAAACAAGGCATCCAACTTGAAGAGGATGACTTCTGCTTCAAAGTATCGGGCAATGCGAACACTTCTCTTTTGATTCAAGAGCTTGCTGTTGCGCATCATGCTTCTATTTTTGAATAAATATAATACATCACTTATCTGGAGGGATTCACATGGAAAAGATTACGTTTGAGAATGGAACGGTAGATACAAAGAACAAACCTTTTTCGATTTGTTGGATGGTTTTCTCTCCGAATGACGACTGTAATTTAATCTATGGAGAAACGGAAAAGGTTAAATCATACTGGGAGAGCATCGAAGAAAGTATCGATTTTGACTGGTACCTTTTCGAAACAAAAGAAGAAATGGAAACGGGGATTGCTCAGTTGACAAAAACAACTGCTCCTATTTCGACTTGGCGTGTTTATAAAGTAGCTGACTGTAAAAATGGTTCTTGTCCGGACTGGAAGTTGGCAGTTGGCACATAAAAAAAGCAGAGGATAACCTCTGCTTTTCTTATTTCTCGACCACTTCGACCAAGAAATAATCACCTTCATCGTCTTCGACAAATTGAATCTTTGTCATCATGAAGTCTAAACCGATGAAACTGACTTCTTGCTCTTTATGCCAATGGGCGAGGGCATTTACATCTTGAATCATCGAGTGAACATCAATTGCTCTCTCGGACTGATTTAAGCAAAACAATACCGGAACGAACACTGATTCCGGCTCGTCGATACCATGTTCATTCGAAAGCTCATCGCAATAATCCTCATTGATATAGCCGTCACGTGCAAACGATAGCGAGACCGTCTTTTGCTTTGACCAGTGAGATGAACCATGCCACTCGTGTAACGTTTCTCCCGCCTTTAGAAATGGCTTTGGGAAAAGCATACCACGGTATAATGTGCCGGAAAACGGTGTCTCGTGTTGTTTTAAATACCGCTTGAACCCATTATTCAACACTCGTGCTCCCAAAAAATCCTCGAATTGTTGGACTAATTGCATCTCCATATTAATTACACCCCGCCATGAACCGCTCTCCGATTCGATAGTCGGTCGTTTCGAGTTCCAAAATAATTCGATGGAATCGATTTCGCCAGTGCTTAGGGATACTATGATTCCCTTTCCAATCGTTACGGATTGTCAATGCAAGCACTACAACATCCTCTTCCCCTTCATACGGAAATCCGAATGACAGTTGATACAAATGAAGCATCCGCTCATAAAGTTCTCTGATTTGTGTGTCCATTTCATTCTCTCCCTTATCAAGTAAAATGTCATCATTGACAGCCTGCGTCACTACTTGTATTTATGGTATGCAGTCATCAATTGAAAAATAAAAAGGGGCATCAGCCCCTTTGATTACTCTTTCGATTCTTTTGCTTGTGGAATTGAAATCATTGGAGTACTACCACCTGTTACTTGTGGGAGGTTACCATTCCACTTCTCAAGCGCCTTGTAGTTGACTACATTCTCTGTCAATGACTTTTCAAGGAGTGCGTTTGCTTTTGCATCTGCTTGTGCCTTGATAAGGACAGATTCCGCTTCTCCTCGTGCTTGTTCAATTTTCTTCTCGGCTTCAGCTTTTGCCTGTTTCTTCTCAATCTCTAACTGTTCAAGTTTTTGTTGAGCATCGACAACTGCTTGAATTGCCGCCATTGTATTCTTGTCCGGCTGTGGAGCACCAAGTGTGAGTGAGTCAACTGTGAACCCGTGGTCTTTTACGAGGTTGACGAACTCTTCTTGAATTTTCGAACCGATTTCACCCTGACGTTGGAACACTTCTAGAACTGAATACTGTGAGAACACTGTGAGTGTTGCCTTTTTCACACGGGACTGCAACCATCCTTGTTGAATCACGTCTGAGCCTTGTCCTTTGAACTTGTCATAGATATAAGGGAGTTTTTCGACTTCATTCTTGTAGTCGTACTGCAATTCAATCGCAAGTGGTTTCCCGTCTTTTGTCTGTACGTTGAATGGACTTACAGTTACCGTTTCAGTAGATACTGGGTAAGGTGTGATGCGCTCCCATGGCTTCACGAAACGCCAACCCTGTGGAAGTGTATCCTCTTGTACCCCTGTATTTCGACTATAGACGACCCCTGCGTGCCCCTGTGGAATGACTTCAATCACCAAGAAACCTGTGATGACAACAATGAGTGAGAATACAGCTCCCCCGATTAATCCGAAAAATCCTTTTGACATAAAACATCATCCTCTCAATAGTTAAATGTTATATTTGGGCGTCACCTGACGGCTTGCCGGTTCTTCTTTTCGTTCATTCAACTCACGATTTAGTTCAATGACCAATTCGTGAGCCTGGTCTAACCAATGTTGCAAGTGAATATCCGAGCGTGATAGCCGACTTTCCTCATTAAGGATTTGTTGCTGAATTTGCTCTAATTTCAATCTTGCTTCTGTTGCTTTCAAAGAATGGAAGTCACGATGTAGAGTGATTGCTGTCGATTTGACCGATAGCACTGATTCCACTTGTTCTTCCTGTAATTCAACCCACTGATATAGAAGGGTTCCAATAGAGGTCAAGATGACCCCTATCACTATCCCGATTAGCATTTTCTTTGCGAAAGTCATTTATCAGTACTTCGGAGTATGATTCCGTTCGGCTTGGGCGATTTCTAAGATTTTGTCTTTCAACTGCCCTTCCATCGCAATCAACTCTAGTTCCGCCTCATGACGTTTCTGTTTACCTTCGGTTTGAATTCGGAGAGTCTCATCTAGTGTTTCGATTAGGTTCTGTTGAGCAACACGCAATGATTCCACTGACACCACGCCTTTCTCATTCTCTTTTGCGACTTCAATCGAAGACGTCTTCAACATGACCGAATTGGCTTCAAGAAGTTGATTTGTCGTCTTCGTGACATCTTGCTGTGCTTTCAGAGCGTTTGACTGTCGGTTCAGACTGATTGCCAATACAACTTGGTTCTTCCAAAGTGGAATCGTGTTCACGACAGCCGACTCGATTTTTTCAGCGAGAATTTGGTTGTTCTGTTGAATCACCCGAATCTGTGGAGCCATTTGCAGACTGATTGTCCGTGACAGTTTAAGGTCATGTAACCGCTTCTCGAAACGGTCACGTAGGTTCATACTGTCCTGTAGCTTCATGGATAGCGCTTGGTCGTCCGTCTGTTCGACCTTCAAGCGCAACGGTTCGATAACTTCCGTATCGTATTCCTTGATTTTCAATTCTCCCGCCGCAATATAGAGATTCAATGTCTCAAAATACTCATGATTTTTCTGATACATCTGGTCAAGCTTCGTAATGTCACGATATAAGCCGAACTTCGCAACATCCAAGCTCTTCACGACATCGTCCATGTATTTCCCCATGGTTTCCCACTGCATCATTTCTTTCTTTGCCCGCTTGTAGAAATGCCCTAAAAGTGGCAACTTCGCCAGAATGCTATCTTTTTGTTCGAGTGTTTTTAAATCCATATTTCGGACGTTTGTCATCAGTTCCCCTAAGATGACACCGGCTTCACCGGCATCCTTCATCTTGACTTCCGCAAGAACACTATCTGAAAATTTAGACAATTCACGTTGCGTTTGTGTCCCGAAAAGCATGACATTCTCTGATTTCTGAATATCAATCGATTTTGCAATCTGAGTGATTTGAGCATGCTTTTCTGGAGAGATGCCCTCTAAGGCGTAAGGCGACTTCATTTGCTCGGATTGCGCCATTGTTTGCTGTTGGCTTTGAGCAAATAGGTGTGACAAGTCATGGTTTTGCATATTGTCGGTGACATTTGGCTCCATCACGGGTGTACTTTGACCATTGTTCAGCTCATGTTGAGGTGATGTTTGAGGTTGATTCATCTAAAAAGTTTCCCCTTTCAACAGGTTGTTTTGTTCTTGACACTATGAGCATATCATTATTTACACTATAGTCAAAATTTATTCGGTTCTACCTTTTAACTTTTTTAATTTTGACTTCCGAAAAAACAAATAAATATCTTATGACAATTAAAAAAAAGGCGCATCAGCGCCCTTCATTTAGAATTTCTATTATTCTCCCCCATTAGACAGAGTGCGTTCTTGAATCCTTTTGACTTGACGAATTCTTATAAGCTGTCGCATCACTGAGAACGTTTAATCTACGCTCTACATCAAGAATTGTTCGGTATCGATTGAAGATTGCCTCTTCCCCGCATAGCGTCTCGCTTCTCTCTTTAGTAATAAAATCTCTAAACAGCGGATTCTCTAGAGCAAACGAACGAATATCTTCTTTCAATTTGTTTTCTCTATTCTTCATCTCTTGATATAAGACATTGTTTTTTTCAAAATCCATTCGATAATCTTCCGTCATCAACATGATTTCAATAGAATCATCTGTATCGAGTACCGGTTTCCCAAAATTGAAGACCTCTTCAACCTCCACAGTCTCTCTCTGGAGCAAACAACTACGTTCATATAGCGAGAGAAGTTGATGATGTTGTTCATTCCCCCACTCAAATGAGACCGATAAATCCAATCGCAAACTGAATAGCTCTGACAAGGCAAGCACGTCCTCTCCCGTTGATTTATTATTGACTATAGTATATAATAAAGTGAGAATATAGTCAATTTAATTTTACAAATCATCCGTATATAAAAGAAGGGGATAGAAGAATATTATGATTACCGATAAGACAATTAGACATGCGATGAATGATTCTTTTAATGATGATGGAATGTTTTATATAGAAGAACTCGCAATTCCGAAACGTGTCTGTTTGGCAGACATCGTCATGACCAGTAAACGTGACACTTCAGGTCTCCACGGTTATGAAATCAAAAGTGAAGTGGATAGTTTGAAGCGGCTACCTCTACAAATTGAATATTATTCCAGAGTCTTTGAACGATGCACACTCATCGTCGCAGAGAATCATGAGGAAAAAGCGATGGACATGATTCCCGATTGGTGGGGTATCATCGTGGTTGTGAGAGAGGGTTTCGATAGTTACGGGGAGCCAACCGACTCTTTTACCTTGCTCGATGTTCGTGAGGCAAGTCTTAACCCAAATCCAAGGCAAAAATATGCCCTCCTGCAACTGCTGTGGCGAAATGAACTCCTTGAGCTGATTTCGTCCTACGAGCTAGAC